>CAIQUL010000054.1 GCA_903874975.1 uncultured Chthoniobacter sp.
CCCGGCCCCTGCGCATCAAGGATCCCGGCGCCATTGACCATGCGATGCATCGCGGGGACCGGCCCGAGGCGATTTCAGCCTCGCGTTCCCAAAGGCAGGGCAGCGCCGGCAGGCGCTGGCAAAAGGACAACAGGCAGATCGCACCCATCGGGAGAAGGGAAGAGGGGGTCGCTTCTTAAATTTCGCTCTTGGCGGGGGCGGAGAGACTTTGGGAGGGTCGATGGGTGGCTCGCAAAGCGCGCGTGGTATATGCCGGGGCGGTTGATCACGTTCTCGAACGCGGGGACCGGCGGGAGCCGATTTTCCAGGACGCCGCGGATCGGCGTCGCTTCCTCGAGACCTTGGGCGAGGTGGGCCAGCGCACGGGCTGGCGGGTGCCTGCGGAGGTGCCGATGACCAACCACTGCCATTTCCTGCTGGAGACGCCCGAGGCCAATCTGATTGCGGGGATGCGCTGGTTCCAAACCACAGGGACGATGCGCTTCAACGCGCGGCACCGTCTCAGCGGCCATCTTTTCCAAGGTCGCTACCAGTCGGTCGTGGCGGATGCGCGGGAGGGCCGCTACTTCGCGGTGCTGAGCGACTATATCCACCTCAAGCCCGTGCGGGCCCGCATGGTGACCCTGGAGCAGAGGCTCTTTGATTTCCCGGTGCCGACCGCGTGGATCGCCCGGGAACTTGCGCTTGGACAGGCCAGCCGGGTGAGCCATGGCCTGAAGAATGCCCCAAGCGAATTTCAAGAAGCGACCCCTTTTCCGACCTTTTCCCACTAGGCGCCTCAGGGCGGGGTTTGCTCCACGCGCACCTGGAAGAACCGGGCGGCTTGCGGACCTTTGGACGAAGGCACGAGATTGGTCGGGTAGGCGACACGCACCGCCCGGATGTCGCCGGTTTGAGTCATGGCCTCGGGTTCCGCGGTGCTGCTTGTCCAGCCACCACTGTCCAGATCGGCGCTGAAGCGCACGGTGTAGCGGATGCCTTCAGCCAGATAATCCGCCCGCCGGCCAAACACCGCATAATACTTGCCACCTTCCACCATCAGTTTGGGGCTCCCCGGCGTGGTGACCGAGGTTGCGTCAAATCTAATCGCACCACCGGATGATGCGGCGGGGTCGGTGCCGAAAGCGAATTCCAGCAGGTTGACCTGGCCGTCACCATCCGCGTCGGCCGCGGGCGCTGCGTGGCTGCCATTTTCTCCAAAGTGGCGGACCTGCCAGAAATCCGGAAGCCCATCCGAGGCATAACTTCCGTAGTCATCGTCAGAGATATTGAGAATCGAAAATCCGAGGCTAGCGGATAGTCCGGCATGGACGGCGGCGACCACGGCGGGAGAATCCTCATAGACACGAGCCGCTGTCACCACGCCCGAGGGACCGACCGTGGCGGGACCGCTTTGGATGGACCAATTCACCACGTCCGCGGCGAGAGCGGACCTGGTGGCATCGTCCAGAGTGGCGCTCACCCCGAGCTGGGCGGCCTGCGCTTCCCGGAGCGTCAGCGGCGGCACCGCCTCGTCGATATTGATCGAAATGACGTCCGCCAACTGGCCCGCATAACCGCCGCGGATGGAAAAATCGGCCGAAGTGACCGCCTCACCGGGACCGGCGGCAGTGTTGATGCGATAGTCAACGCTGGCGACCTGCCCGCCTCCTTCCTCCAGAAACGCGGAGGCGATGGAGTAGTCCGCACTGGTCCCGGCGCGCGCGGCGAGCGGCAGCAGGCAGGTGAGCAGAATCCGGCAGGCGATCCTCATTTATTTTCCGGTTAGGGCCCGTTCCAGCTGGCGGAGTCGTTGCTCCTGCTCGGCGAGTTTGTTTTTGAGTTCGCGGTTTTCCCGATGGAGTTCCTGCACCGCGGCGGCGGAATAAATCGTCAGCGCATAGGTATCCACCTGCAGGATCTCCGAACCGTCCGGCAGGGTCTCGCCGCTGCCTTTCACATCATCCGGGAAGACCTTTTGGAACTCCTGGGCGATCACGTTCGGGTAGCGGCGATCCTCGATCCCGGGGTGAGCCGCCAGATACTCGTCGGTGTAGCGGAAATCGACCAGACGCACCTGGTCGAGTTTGTCCAAGGCTCCGGTGATCGATGCGATGTCGGTCTTGATGCGCCGGTCGGAGTTCGCGAGCCAACTGCCGGCCGTGCTCTTGCTGGCGTTGCCCTCGACCTCCAAAGCGTTGAGCAGAGGGGTGCGCCCGATGCCGAGCCGCCCGGCGGAGTCGAGCCGGGCCAGCTGGGCCGGAACGGAATCAGCGCGCAAGGCGAGCGCGTGATCGCCACCCGCGGCGATCTGGGTGACTTGCGTCGTGCCCTCAGGAACCACGGTGACGGGATTCTCCACCGCCCTGAACCCCCAGGTGACGATCGTGCCATCCGCCTTCAGGGCCATGCTGTAGGTGTCCCCGGCCGCGATCTGGACCACTCCGCTGGCGGCCGCGGTGGGGACATCGATCTTGCCTCCGGCGTCATGTCCCCAGGCCACGACCGAGCCGTCCAACTTCAAGGCGAGATTGTGATTCCACCCGGCGGCGATGGCGGTGACGCCGCTCAAGGCCGCGGTGGGGACGGTAGTCTGCGCGGCTGCGTTGTCGCCCCAAGCCACCACTCCGCCGTTGCTCTTGAGGGCGAGGCTGTGATTTTGTCCGGCCGCGATGGCAATCACGGTCACGCCGGTCAAGCTGGCGGGTGCCGCATTTTTTCCGAGGTAATCTTCACCCCAGCCCCTGACCGTGCCATTGGCCAACAAGGCCAGACTGTGGCGGGCGCCTGCGGCCACCTTGACCGCCGTGAGGATGTCCGTAGGAGCCGTCGACTGACCGTAAGTATTGTTGCCCCAGGCAAACACCCGGCCATTGCTCTGGCGCACGAGGTTGTGCGAGCCTCCTGCCGCAAGGTCGGTGACCCCGGTCAACGCGGGCTTGGTGCCGCCGACACTCCTCCCCCATTCGACCACCTGACCATCGTCGAGCAGGGCGATGCTGTGGGAATTCCCGGCGGCCACGGCCGCCACATTGGCAAGAACCGGGGCGCGGGCTTGTCCATCACTGTTGTCACCCCATGCCACCACGGGATAGAGCGGCGCGGCGACGACACTGGAGAGCCCGATCTGAGAACTGCTGCCGGTATCGGAAAGGGCCACCGTCCGGCGCGTGGGACTTGCGGCGTTGGTGGTGAGATAGAGATTGTTGCCGTCAAACTCGACCGACCCCAAGGACGCGGCCGTCAGATTCGTCCCCGCAGTCAGGCGGAGCGGAGCCGCCGTGGTGCTGCCCGCGGGGAGTGCGACGGTGCCGGTGAAATCGGGTGAACTGAGAGGAGCCTTCAAATCCAAGGCCGCCTGCTGGCTGATGGAGACTGGTTTGCCCGTATCGCTGGTGTTGTCCACGTTGCCGAGACCGACCATCGACTTGGTGATGCCACCGACCGTGCCGGTGAAAGTCGGGCTGGCGAGCGGTGCTTTCGCGTCCAGGGCCGCCAATTGTGCGGTGGACACCGGCTTGCCCGCATCGCTGGTGTTGTCCACGTTGCCGAGACCGACCATCGACTTGCTGAGGCCGCCGACCGTGCCGGTGAAGGTCGGGCTGGCGCGGTTGGCCTTGAGGGTGTCGATCTTTTCGATCGCGGAGAGAATCGTGTCGGACGCAGTGATCGCTCCTGAGACGGATGGGTAACCGGTCAAGGGCTTGCCGGTGACCGTCTCAGCCGCAATCGAAGTCGCTGCCTGCGTCCCGGTCACATCGCCAGCCAGCGGGCCGGCAAATGCGGTGGCCACGGTGGACTTGGCCGCCAGCAAGGCGAAGGGCGCGGCCGCCAGCCTTTGGTCGGGTGCCAGTTGTTGAAAGCCGCGGTTGCCATCGTTGAACCAAATGCGGAGGCGCACCTGCTCATGCTCCAGAGCACTCGAAGGGAGGGCGGACATGTTGGCGAGCGTGGTGTCGCCGAGAAGCACCGCATAGAGCCCCTTGGTCACCGGAAGCGTCACCGCCAAGGTCGGCGGCGAGCCCGCGCTGCTGGTGCCGTCGTTGCTCCAATAGGTGACCGATCCATCGGCATTCACCAAGGCGAACTTGAATTGCCCGCTGCCCTGGAAGTTCACGCCATTGACCGCGACACGGCCCTGGTGGTTGAGGAGCTGGGGCACCGCTGCTTGGGATGCGACCGGACCGACGATTGCGAGCCAAATGACCAGCAGCGTGCGGAAGGCGTGATGGGATTTGAAAATCATGGTTGGGGCAAAGGTGGCAGGGTCGTGGGCAAACGACCGGGGGCAGGAGCGGATGATGGGGGCGCTGGTTTGACCGGCTCCGCCGCGCCGGGCCGAAAGCCAAGTCCCGAATCGGACGCATAAAGAACCTTGCCGTCCTTGGAGAAAATCAACTGCATTGCACTGCGGGGAGATTGCATGACGACGCTTTTGTTCGCAGCAAAAGCAAACCACTTCGGCGCATCGGCGATGTCTGCAGCGGATCCCGCCGGCGCGAGGCTGAAGACATTGTCGTCGCGCAGACGCTTGAGCAATGGCGCCGATGGCTCGACGACCAGAAACCATTGCCATTTCCGCAGACCTTGCGCGTCGCTCCATTCGCGGCGTTCGGCATGCAGGATCTCGTCATCGTCCGTCGGGCTCGCCCAGAAGGCACGCTGGAATACCTTGATCGGATCGTTCTCGACCTTCGATGGAGGATCGACCTTCGATGCCGCAAGCGATGGCTGCTCCACAGGCGGCTGGCGACGCCCATCCAGCCAGTGCCAGCCGAACCACAAAAGCATCACGGCCACCAAAGCCACGACAATGACCAAGGGTCTTTTCATCAATTCCCCGAATTTGAGTAGGTGCGGAGGAAGAGCTGGATGTCCTTCACGCTGGCGACGAAGCGGTTGAGAGCTTCCGGTTCGTCGCTCAGCAGCGTGTAGGCCGGGATGACGATCTTCCACTGGGTGTTCCAGACACTGCGACCGATCAGACGGGTGTTGGTGAATTCGGTGGGAATGCTGCTGTAGAACAGGGAGGGATCGCTCACCGGGCGGAAGGGCTGGTGCTTGCGCAGGATCCACGGCTGCTCGCTGAGGGTGCCGTTGGCGTTGAAGAAGTTCGTGGTATTGAACGCGGAGGCCCCGAGGTTGTAGGGCAGCGGCAGAGCTTGGTCATGCACGGTCCAACTGCGCAGGGTGTTGGTGTCGCCCAGCGGCGGCGCCAGCATGCGGTCGCTGCCGCAGGGGATCAGGTAGAGATAGGGCGTGGAGCTCAAGGCATTGGCACTGCTGCTGGCGCTGCCACCCGAACTGGCATCGCCAAAGCCATAAGAGTTCATCCCGACATAGCCTGGCAGAGCAATGCCCACACTCGAAATCTTGGTGGCGAAGCTGCCCGGCGTGTAGGCACCATCGCCTGCCGCCAGCGGCAACCCAAAGAAGTTCTTGAGGTGCTCGATGGTGCTGCCGAAGGAAATCACGATGCC
>CAIQUL010000055.1 GCA_903874975.1 uncultured Chthoniobacter sp.
CTCGGAGGCTCTTCTCATCCCAGCCCAGGTGTTTGAGCCCTTCGGGCTCTCGCCGGGCCAGTCCGCGCGCACCGCCAGCCCCGCCGGAGACCCGCGGCTTTCCGCTGGCCAGGCCCCGCGCCGGTTCGCTATCGCTGAGCCATGCCGCGCTTTTACATCCCGCCCCACGCTTGGAATCCCGAGAAACTCGCGCTCGACGACGGCGAGACGCATCACGCGCTGAGCGTCCTCCGCATGCAGGCCGGCGACCGCGCCACGGTCTTCAACGGCCAGGGCGCGGAGGCCACCGTGGAGCTGGCCAGTGTGGAAAAAGGGCGCGTGGTTTTGAAAAAAACGGGCACCGGAAAAACTCCGCCGCTGCCCTGCGAACTGGTGCTCGGGCAGGCCATCCCGAAGGGCAAAAACATGGAGCTGATCGTGGAGAAGGCGACCGAACTCGGCGCGGCGGCGATCGTCCCGCTGATGAGCGAGCGCACCATCGTCCGCGCGACCGCCGGCGAAGCGCTGACCAAGCGTGAAAAGTGGCAGCGGGTGGCCATCGAGGCCGCGAAACAGTGCGGGCAAAACTGGCTTCCGCGCGTCCACACCCCGCAGACGCCGAAGGAGTTTTTCCAGGCCGGGGAAAAGTTCGACCTCATGCTCATCGCCTCGCTCCAACCGGATGCGCGACCCATCAAAGACGTGCTCGGGGAGACCGCGGGCCAGCATCCGCGCCGGGTGCTCATCCTCGTCGGCCCCGAAGGAGACTTCACCCCCGCCGAGGTCGGCCTGGCCAAGGCCCACGGCTGCCGCCCCGTCACGCTCGGCCCGATCATCCTGCGCACGGAAACCGCCGCGCTCTACTGCCTGAGCGTGCTCGGGCACGAGCTGTTTTAGCCGGCTGATGAAATCCCGCCCGCCTTCCGTGGCACCGCGATCTTCCTCTTAATCTTCCTCATTTTCCCCACCTGCCGGAGGAAGATTAAGAGGCAGAGGAAGAACGCAGCGGCGGCCAAGCTCGCGGAAGTTTTTTCTGCGCAAGCGCTAATACTCGCGGCTCGCCGTGCGTTCCGCTCGGTATGAAATACCCATTCATTCCCACCACTGGCCCCGCCTCCACCACCCGCCCTCCCGGGGAAGTTTCCTCGTCGCCCAGGTCGAACGTTGACAGAGCGCCGTTCGGGGCGCATTTCTCTCCCATGCTGGATTCACCCGAACCTCCCAAATCGTTCCTGCAAAAACTTCAGGAACGCGCCGCCGCGTCGCGCTTTTTCACCGTGTCGCTGATCATCCATCTGGGCATCGTCATCCTCGGCGGCAGCGTGGTGCTTTTCAAAATGAGCGATCCACCGGTGGATTTCAGCGCCGGCGGAGGACTGGTGGACACGGGCGCAGCCACTCCGGACGTGCCGGAGCCCCCGCCCGCCCCCCAGCAGGAACTCGCGCAAGAAACGCCCAGTCTCACCGTCCCGTCCCTGAACGCGATTGCCACGACGGCGGCGGCGCCCTCCTTCGCCGTGGTGGCCGCGACATCCGTCCCGGTATCGCTCGCGGCGGTGGCGATGACTCCCGGCGTGCCCATCCAGTCGGGCATGGGAAAGTTCTCCGGAGGTTTGGGAGGACGAGGTGGAGGCAAGGGCGCGGCGCGGGCGGCGGGCGGCGGCAAGGACGCCGGCGAAAGGGCGGTGCTGTTGGGGCTGCAATGGCTCAAGAGGACGCAGAAATCCGACGGTTCGTGGTCTGAGCAAGACAAACACAAAGCGGCCATGACCGGGCTGGCCATGCTTTGCTTTCTGGGACACGGGGAAACGAGTGCTTCCCCGGAATTTGGCGAAACCGTGCAGAAGGGCATCAACTGGATCATGGACAAAGGGAAGGCCCAAAACGGAGTCTTGACGGAAAACGGCAGGATCGACCAACCCGGCTCCTACACCCACGGCATCGTCACGTATGCCCTCGGCGAGTATTACACGATGACCCAGGACGAGCGGGCCGGGGAAGTTTTCAAACAGGCCATCAAGCTCATCGTGGACGGCCAGGGGCCCGATGGCGGCTGGATGTATAGCTACGACAAGTCGCAGAGCGACACCTCGGTCACCGGCTGGCAGATTCAGGCTTTGAAGATCGCGCACCTCAGCGGGTTGAACATCGAAGGTGTGGATGCCGCGATGGACAAAGCGATGCTCAACCTCAAGCGGGTGCAGACGGCGAACGGTGGCTTCGGATATCGCACACCCGAAGACCGCTACAACCTTTCGGGAATTGGCTTGCTCTGCACTTATTTTTGGAAGGCCTCCAAGGACGAGAGCGTCACGAAAGGCCTGAAATACATCATGTCCCAACTCGTCGAGCACCCCGTGGAGTACATGCACGCCAAAGCCGATCTCTACGGGTGGTATTACAACACCCAAGCCATCTTCATGGTCAGCGGAGCCAACGGTCCCGAGTGGAAAAAATGGAACGCCATGTTTCAGGATCAACTCATCCTCAGCCAAAAGCAGGACGGACCGGCCGCAGGCAGTTGGCCCGTCATGACCCATGCCGCCCACGGCGGTCTGCAAACCGACGACGCCGGTGCCGGACCCTACTACCGGACCACGCTCGCCATTCTCATGCTCGAGGTCTATTACCGCTACGCCGCGCCGAATGCCAAAGGCGGCGGGGCGCTCGGGGGCAGCCACGGTGGGAGCAGTCTCGACAAACCGATGGGCAGCGCCCTCGACTCTCCCAAGCCGGACAAGAAGCCGCCAGCGAAGTAACGGGCGGCTCGGCCTTACCTCAACGCCGCCTGCCAGCGGGCCAGTTGCGCCGCGACATTTTGCGGGCTGGGGGCGCCGATGGCCTGGCGGGCGTTCATGGAGGTGGCGACGCTCAGGCAGGCGAAAACGTCGGCGGTAAACGCGGGGGAAAGCGCCTGGTAGTCGGCGAGCGTGAGATCGGGGAGTTCGCAGCGCTTATCGGCGCAGAGAGCGACGGCTTTGCCGATGACTTCATGGGCCTGGCGGAACGGGATCCCGCGGTTCACGAGGTAGTCGGCGAGGTCGGTGGCGAGGAGCATCGGGTCGGCGACGGCGGCGGCGCAGGCGACGGCGTTGGCGCTGATGCCGTCGAGCATGGCGGCGAAGACGGCGAGCGCGGCTTTGATCGTGTCCACGCTGTCGAAGACCGGCTCTTTGTCCTCCTGCATGTCGCGATTGTAGGTCATGGGCAGGCCTTTCAGCGTGGTTAGGAGCGAGACGAGGTTGCCGATGACGCGGCCCGCTTTGCCGCGCGTCAGCTCGGCGACATCGGGGTTCTTTTTCTGCGGCATGAGCGAGCTGCCGGTGGTGAAGGCATCGCTGATCGTGATGAACCGAAACTCGCTCGACGCCCACAGGATCACGTCCTCGCTGAGCCGCGAAAGATGCACCGCGGCGAGCGCGAGGGCCGAGAGCAATTCCACGGCAAAGTCGCGGTCGCTCACGGCATCCATCGAGTTCTGCGTAATCGCCGGAAAATCGAGTTCGCGCGCGATGAGTTCGCGGTCGAGCAGGATGGTCGAGCCGGCGATCGCGCCGGACCCGAGCGGCATCACGTTGAGGCGTTTCCGCGCGTCGAGCACGCGCTCGCGATCGCGGTCGAACATCTCGACGTAGGCCAGCAGGTGGTGGGCGAAATAGACGGGCTGCGCGCGCTGGAGATGCGTGTAGCCGGGGATGATCACGTCCGCGTGCCGCGCCCCGAGCGCCACGAGCGCCCGCTGCATTGCGCGCAGCGCGGCGGCGAGGGCATCGGCTTCGTCGCGCAAATAGAGCCGCAGATCGAGCGCGACCTGGTCGTTCCGGCTGCGCGCGGTGTGGAGCTTCGCCCCGGCGGCCCCGATCCGCCGCGTCAGCTCGGCCTCGATATTCATGTGGATGTCTTCCAGCTCCGACTTGAAGGAAAACTTCCCGGCCTCGATCTCCGCCCCGATTTCCTGCAAGCCCGCCACAATCTGCGCGCGCTCCTCCGGCGTCAGCAGCCCGGCCTTTTCCAAAGCCGCCGAGTGCGCGATGGAACCCGCGATGTCATGCCGCCAGAGCCGCCAGTCAAAGCTGATGGACTCGCTGTATTGCTGCAAAAGCGCGGAGGTTTCTTGCTGGAAGCGGCCTTTCCACATGTGAGGAATTTGGGATTTAGGATTTAGGATTTAGGAAGTGACTGCGGCCGCACGCTGACGCCGCGCCTCGCTGTCTAAATGCTAAATGCTAAATCCTAAATCCTAAATTCACCGCTTCCGCTTCTCACACGCGCCCATCTTCTTGAGTTGGTCGCAGCTCGCCTCGATCCGCAGGCTTTTCGACGCGGGCGAAAAGCCGAGCCGTTTGCTGATGCAGTCCTCGAGCAACTCGATGTGCTGATCCTCGAACTCCACGATCTTGTCGCAGTCCGTGCAGATCAGGTGGTTGTGGTGCGGATGCTCGTTGTAGTTCGGGTCGTAGATTTTGTGGTCGCGCCCGAAGTCCATCTCCTTGAGCACGCCGGACTCCACGAGCAGCGGGAGGGTGCGATAGACCGTGGCGCGGGAGACCGACGGCTCGATCCGGCGCGCCATCGCGAGCAAATCCTCGGCGGTGTAGTGCTCGGTGGTGCTAAACGCGGCGGCGACGATGGCATCGCGCTGCACGGTCTTGCGCAGCCCCTTGGCGGCGATGAACGCGTTGAATCTGGCGATGACTTCCGGGGACATGCCGCGACCATAGAAGTCGCGTCCGGCAGCGTCAAACCCCGTCGCCCGCGCGCGGCGGCGGCACTTTGAGCAAAAGGGCGACCGCCTCCCCGAAGCGCTCCTGCCGCGCGAGAATGTGCGCGGCCCGCTGCACGAACCACCGCGGCGCGCCTTCGCTCGCGCCCGCGGCGAGGATGATCTCCTCGCTGCCCTTGGCGTCGCCGTCGCGCGCGCGCAGCGCGGCGAGTTGCTGGGCGTTGACGAAGTTGCCCGGAACCACCTTCCAGCGCTCTTCCAAGCCTTCGCGGGCGAGCGCGGCCGGGAGCGCGGGAAATTTGTCCTCCGGAGCCGCGGCGGCGAGGAGTTGCCACGCCGCCTGGTCGTCCTTCCAGCCATGCAGCAGCCGCGCCCACTCGCGATAGTCGCGGGCTTTCCACGCGATGCGGTGCTGCATCCAGACGTCGAATTGCTCGCGCTCCAGCCAGCGGTGGGCGGTCGCGTGAAAGGCGGCGATTTCCGCAGGATCGAGTTCGGCAGTCAGCGCGCGCTCTTTCCACCAGCGGCTGCGGTAATAGCGCGCGCGCTCCTCGGTCACGAGTTGCGCGTAGGCCAGGAGCAGCCGCGGATGCGCCTCCACGTAGCGGCCCCAATACGACGCCGCGATCGGCATGCCGGCGGTTTCGCGGACCGCGAGGCCGAGGACTTCGTCGCGATGCCCCGCGCCGCGATCCACGGCGAGCGCCCAGAAGCCGAGCGCGTCTTTGGGCGAGACCATCACGACGGAGCGCGCCTGCGCGGCGGGCAGTTTCCACGAGCCGGGCAGGAGTCGGGCGGCGAGATGGAAATGCCGCTGCCACGAGCCGGTGTCGGTGTCTCCGAGCGCCCCGAGTTCGCGCACGCCGAGCTGCTGATTGAGATCGGAGCTGAGCGGAAAATGCCGCGCCAGGGCGCGGAGTTGATCGAGCGAAACGTCGTAGGTCGTGACGGCGCGGGCGAGCGCGCGATTGAGCGTGAGCGGCGACCACGCGGGCGCATCGAAGCCGAGCGGCAGCGTCCAAAACACCGCGACCGCCAGGGGCACGAGCGCGGTTTTGCGCGTGGAAAAAACCCGCAGCCCCTCGAGGCGCATCGGGCAGGCGACGGCGAGGGCCGCGAGGGCCAAGCCCGCGGTGCCCCAGCGGTGGGCGGGCACGTCCAGAATGGCATGACCGAAGATCGCCGCGACCGCGGCGAAACCGGCGGCGCGGAAAAAGAACCCGCGCCCCGTGATCGTCTCCCGCAGATGGCTCGCCACGAAGACGAGCAACCCCAGCACCCCCAGCACGACCGGCATCAGCCCCAGCTCCACACACCATTGCCGCCAACTGCTTTCCGGGTGCAGCACCACGCCGTTTTCAAACTCGAAGCTCTGGTAAAATG
This sequence comes from uncultured Chthoniobacter sp., assembly GCA_903874975.1. GTDB lineage: Bacteria > Verrucomicrobiota > Verrucomicrobiia > Chthoniobacterales > Chthoniobacteraceae > Chthoniobacter. The sequence goes on from CAIQUL010000055.1 coordinate 6,086, forward strand.
GGAAGATTTGCTGAAACGAATTGATGCCGTGACCGAAGATCGGCGCGTCCTGCCACATCGTGAAGGTGTCGCGCCAGATGCCGACGCGCATCGAATTGGAGACGAGGCCGGCCTGATCGGAATTGAACCGCGCCAGCACCGGCCCGCCAAACGCGAGCGCGCACGCACCGACGACGAGCGCGACGCCCACGGCCACGGCGAACGCCTGGCGGTTGCGCATCCGCATTTGCACGAGCCCGAGAAAAACGAGCAGACCAAAGCCAAACGCGAGCAGGCCGCCCCGCGACTCGGTGGCCAGCAAACCGGCCAGCACCAAGCCGAGCGCCAGCAGCCCGCCGAGGAGCAGCCGCCACTTTTTCCGCGCCGCGGCCCAGCCCACGCAGCCCGCGCCGAGCAGCGCGCCCATGGCCAGAAAGTCGCCGGTGTGGTTGCGGTTCGGGAACGGCCCGAAGCCGCGCCAGCCCACCGTGTAGCGCAGCCCGTAAATGGCCTTCTCATCCCAGCCCCGCGTGGCAAAGGAAACTGCGGCAACGATCGTCGCCGCGCCGAAAAGCGTCCACGCGAGCACGATGCGGCTCTCCCGATTCGCCGCCAGCCGCCGCACCCAAAAGAACCACACGCCCGCGATCACGGCCACGATCCAGCCGTCGAGCGCGCGCGCCGGTTCGGGGTGATGCGTCGGCGGGAGCGCCACCGCGAAATCCCGCGTGACGACCGTTCGCCAGCTCGTCGCGCCAAACCAGGCAGCAGGCGCGAGTTCTTTGAAAACGAGCAGCGCGAGCAGCGCCACGGCGAGGCGATTGCCCCACGGGCTCAGCGGGACCATCGCGGGCGGGCGGAGATAAACGCCGAGCGCGAGCAGCGCGACCAAACCCACCTGCACCAGACGATCCACCGCGCCAAAGAGCAGCGGGCCGGCGATCACGAGCAGCGCGAAAACGGCCAGCGCGGCGACCGTGCCGCCGTCCAGCTTCGGTGCTTCCTTGCGCGTCCGCCGGGATTCGGTGCGCTTCATGCAGGCCACTTCTCCCGGCCTTTGACATAGACCGGCCGGAAACATTCCGCGATGCACTGCCATTCGATGGTCGACCCCTTGGCGCGCGGCGCGTGCAGCTTCCACGGGGTGCTGCCGTTGTAGCGCACTTCGATGACGATCTCATCCGGCACCTCGCCATTTTCCACAAAACCAACGCGCCGGATGGTCTGGTCGAACACCATCCAAAACTCCTGCGCCGTGGCGCAGCGCTCGACCTCCAGCTCCAACACCTGCGCCTGCGCCAGCGCGTAGTGGACGATCTGCCGCCGCCCGAGCAGACGGTCAATTTTCCGCCGCACATCGTTCCAGCTTTTGAGCAGGTGGAAGTAGCGCAGAACAAACATCGCGAGCAGGAAAAGGACGCCGATGCCGACGGGCAGCGTATTGCCGGAACTCCAGATGATGCTCAGCCCGGCGAGGCTCAGCACGAGGCAGACGCCGTAGAGGCCGAGCAGGATGCGCCGTTTGGAAAAGCCGAGTTTTTCCAGTCGGTGATGAAAGTGCTCGTCGTCCGCGTGAAAAAGCGGATAGCCGCGCAGACCGCGGCGGAGCACCGCGAAGGTCGTGTCGAGGATCGGCACACCGAGCGCGATGAAGGTCACGAAGAGCACTTTGGCGACTGAGCCTTTGTTCGAGCTGGTCAGCGAAAGCGCAGCGATGGTGAAGCCGATGAGATACGCGCCGCCGTCGCCGAGATAGATTTTCGCGGGCGGAAAATTGAAGACGAGAAAACCCAGCAGCGCGCCCGTCATGGTGAAGGCGTAGCAGGCCACGGCGAGCTGCTCATTGTGCAGGGCCACGATGCCGAGCGTGGCCGACATATAAAGCCCGAGCCCGCCGGCCAGGCCGTCGAAACCGTCAATGAGATTCACGATATTCGGCACGGCGATCAGCCACAGCACCGTGACCGGCAGGCTCCACGCGCCGAGGTCCACGCTCCCCGTCGCGCCGGGCCACGAGAATTTTTCGATCCCCAGCCCCATCGAGTAAACGATGCACGCCGTGAGAAGCTGGCCGAGCAGCTTGCGCCGCGCGCCGAGCGGCTGCAGATCGTCCCACAAGCCGAGGCCATACATGAGGATGCTGCCGACGAGAAGCGGCGGCCACTTCACGCCTTGCGCGGGAAAAACGGCGACGATGACGATGAGGCCCAACGCCAAGGCGACCATGACCGGCAGCCCGCCGAGCCGCGGCACCGGCGCGTCCTGCCTTTTCCGCGTCTCGTGGGCGAAATCGAGGGCGATGCCACGCTCGCCGAGGCGGATCGCCCACGGAATGCCGATGAGCGCGACGAGCAGACCGAAACCGAAAAAAAGCAGCGCGTAGATCATCGCCCGCGGCCCTGCGGCGTGCAGGATCGTGTTGAGAAGTCGCAAGGCAGCGTCGGCGCACGCTGCTGACCGGTAGGTTTCATGAAAGGCCCACTCACTTTGCAGGAACGTTGCCACGGCGACCCGCACGGACACAAGCTCGCTGGCGATGTTTTTATCCGAACGCGGCGAAAAGGCGGGTCCACTCGGTCAGCGATCCCGTCCGGTGGACAGCCGGATCAAAGACCGCCGCCACCGGCACCGCGGCCCCGCCGGACTTCCGCGCGAGCAGCCAGTCCGCCACCGCGCCCGCGTCGCCCGGCGCAAAAATCCCCGCGTGCGGAAACGCCCGCAGCGTCTGCGCGATTGCGCCATCCACCGGGCCGACCCACAGGATCGGCCGCGGCAGGCTCATCACGAGGCCGAGCTTGCTCGGCCAAAGCAGGCCCTGCGCGGCGGGAAGCTGCGTCACCGCCAGCACCTCGCAGCGCAGCAGCGACGACGGCAATTCCTCCTCCTCGACGTAATCCGCCCACTCGCACCGCCGCAGCACCAGCTCCCCGGCCCGCGCCTGCGCCGCCGCACGCGACGGCCCACCGCCTTGAAAAAGCAGCCGCACACCCGCGCCGCGTTTTTCCAAAATCGCCTGCGCCTGGAGCAGCGTCTCCCACTCGTGCGCCCGCCCGAGATTGCCCGAATAAATCCACGTCCACTCCCCCGTCCGCTCGCCCCGCGCCGCCGCGAGTTGGCGCAAAACGGGCGCAAAAACCCACGGGCGGATCACCGCGCTTTCCACGCCATACACCCGCAGCCTCGCCGCCATGTCCGCGTCCAGCACCACCACGCGCGCCGCGCGCCGGTAGCACCAGCCCATCACCTGCCCGATCATCCGCGCGAGGAAACCCGCCCGCACTTCTCCCAGCGCCACGGCGATCTCGGGATACAAATCCATGATCCAATGCACCGACCGCGCCCGATGCCACAGCGCGACCAGCGTCGCCACCACCAGCAGACACGGCGGCGAAGTCGCCGACACCACCACCTGCGCGCGCGGCCGCCGCACGCCGTCCCAGAGCATCCGCCCGAGCGCCTTCGCCTCGCGCAGCATCCGCCCGCCCTTTTGCTGACCGGCCCGGTAATCCTCCCGCGCCGCCACGAAATCCACGGTGTGCCCCGCGCGCTCCAATTCATCCGCCAACTCGCGGAGCAGCACCCCCGTCGGGGCGGCATCGGGCGGAAAATATTGGTTGAGAAAAAGGACGCGCATCAGGACGCCCCGGCAATGCAGCCCCCGCGCCACGCCCTCGGAGCGATGGCGAGCAAATGCTTTCCGGGCAAATGGGCGATTGACATATCGGGTGCTAATCTCAAATCAAAACTCGCCAGAGCGATACTTTTTCGGCGAAATTTAAATTTATGAAATCCACGCTCCGTGCCCCGTTCTCTTCCGGCATGAGTGAGACACCGCCTGCGGCGCAACCCGGCACGGCGACGCGTTCCTTTCCGCCGGAGCACTGCATCCACGCGCTCTTCGAGGCGCACGCCCGCACCGCGCCGGAGGCCGTCGCGCTGACTTTCGAAAAGCAGCACCTCACCTACGGCGAACTCAACGCCCAGGCCAACCGCCTCGCCCACCACCTCCGCTCCCTCGGCGTCGGCCCGGAGACCCTTGTCGCGCTCTGCCTCGAACGCTCCCCCACCCTCCTCGTCGCCCTCCTCGCCGTGCTCAAGGCCGGCGGCGCTTACGTCCCGCTCGATCCCGATTCGCCCGGCGCGCGCCTCGGCCTCATTCCCGCCGACGCCCAGGCCCCGGTCGTCCTCACCCACTCCGCGCTCCTCGCAAAGCTCGGCGCCACCACCGCCACCGTCGTCTGCTGCGATCGCGACCTCGCCGCCCTCGCCCCACTTTCCGCCGAAAACCCCGCGCCCCTCGCCACGCCCGCCAACGCTTCGTACGTCATCTACACCTCGGGCTCCACCGGCGTGCCCAAAGGCGTCCCCATCACCCATCACAACGTCGTCCGCCTGCTCCAGGCCACGGAGGACTGGTTCCACTTCACCGCCGCCGATGTCTGGACGCTCTTCCACTCGCCGGCCTTCGATTTCTCCGTCTGGGAAATCTGGGGCGCGCTCGCTTACGGCGGCCGACTCGTCGTCGTGCCTTATCTCGTCACGCGCAGCCCCGCGCAGTTTTACGCGCTCGTCGCGCAGGAAAAAGTCACCGTCCTCAACCAGACCCCGCTCGCCTTTCTCCAGCTCAGCCGGGTCGAGGACGACCCCGCGCTCCGCCTGCCGCTCGCGCTCCGCACCGTCATTTTCGGCGGCGCGGCGCTCGACTTCGCCACGCTGCGGCCGTGGTTCGACCGGCACGGCGACACCACCCCGCGCCTGATCAATATGTACGGCATCACCGAGACGACCGTGCATGTCACCTACCGCCCAATCACGCGCGCCGATCTCGATTCGCCCAAGGGCAGCCGTATCGGCCAGCCCATCCCGGACCTCGATCTCTACGTCCTCGACTCCGCGCTCGATCCCAGCCCCGCGGGCCTCCCGGGCGAACTTTACATCGGCGGCGACGGCGTGGCCCGCGGCTATCTCCGCCGTCCCGAGCTGACCGCCGAGCGTTTCATTCCGCATCCGTGGAAAGCCGGCGCGCGCCTTTATCGCAGCGGCGACCTCGCCCGCCGCACCGCCGACGGCGATCTCGAATATCTCGGCCGCGCCGACCAGCAGGTGAAAGTCCGCGGCTTCCGCATCGAGTTGGGCGAGATCGAAGCCGCGCTCTCCCGCCATCCCGGCGTCGCCCACTGCGCGGTCATCACCCGCCCGCTGCCGGATGGCGAAAACGGGTTGGTCGCATATTTCGTCCGCACTCCGGTGGCGGCACCGTCGGATCGCGAGTTGCGGGCCTTTCTCCACGAGCGACTTCCCTCCTATATGATCCCCACTTTTTTCACCCCGCTCGAAGCGCTGCCGCTGAACCACAACGGCAAGCTCGACGCCACCGCGCTCCCCGCGCCCGCAATCGCGGCGCCGACCGCCGCGACCGGCGGCTACGCGGCCAATGCGATCCGGCCGCGCACGCCGCTGGAAAACGACGTATCCCGGCTCTGGGCCGAGCTTTTGGGACGCAACAGCTTTTCCGTGGACGACGACTTTTTCGCCGTCGGCGGCCACTCGCTGCTGGCACTGCAATTCATCGCCCAGGTGCGGCAGCGCTTCGGCGTGGACGTTCCGGTGAGCCGGCTATTTGATGCGCCGACCATTGAGGGGCTCGCCCGCTTCATCGAAGAACACCTCCCGCCGCCGCCGCCCGCCAAACCTTTGCGCAGCCTCATCACGATCCAGCGCGGCGAGGCATCCCGCCGCCCGATTTTTCTCATTCCGGGCGGGTGGGGCGCGGAGATCGAGTTCCTCGTTTATGCCCAGCTCAAGCAGCACCTCGGGACCGACCTCCCGATTTACGGACTGAAAGCGCGCGGCGCGGCGCGCGGTGAAGCGCCCCACAACAGCGTGCCCGAGATGGTCGTGGATTACGTGGATGAAATCCGCACCCGCCAGCCGCATGGGCCGTATCTGCTCGTCGGCGAATGTATCGGCGGCGTGCTCGCTTACGAGATCGCGCGGCGGCTGGAGGAGCTGGGCGAAAAGGTCGGGCTGCTCGCGCTCCTCGACACCGAGCGCCCGAACCAGGCGTCGCTCCGGCAGTTCTGTTCCGAGGAGCGCGCGGAACTCCGGCACAAAACCTGGGAGGTGCGCATCGCGCAGCCCTTCCGCGAACACCGGGCGAAACTCGCGCCGCTCCCGCTCGGCGGAAAACTCGGCTACATCTGGCAGCGCGCCACCCGCAAATGCCGCGGCACCGCGCCGTCCGATGCCTCCCCCACGCCGCTCGATATGCGCAAAATCCTCGCGCACTACCCGCGGCTGCTCATGGCGCATCCCATCGGCAAGTATCAGGGCAAGCTCACTCTGCTCATCGACGAAACCTCCCACCGCACTCTCGGCCAGCTCGGCTGGGACAAGACGGACCACGGCGCGATCGAGATCCACGTCCTGCCCGGCGACCACCTTTCTTACATCCGCGAGAACGCCGCCACCGCCGCGGCCAAGCTCCGCGAACTCATCGATCAGGCTAGCGCCGTCCTCGTATGATCACCGCTCTCGAAGACTGGCAGCCCGCCAGCCAGCCCACCCCGTTGCGCGCTGGTGAAGTCCACCTCTGGCGCGCCGCTCTCACGCCCACCCCGGCACTCCGCGCGGCGCTTTCGCCCGCCGACTGGGTGCGCGCGGAACGGTTCCACTTTCCCGCCGACCGCGCGCGCTTCATTGCCGGTCGCGGGCTGCTCCGCACGATCCTCGCGCAGTATCTCGGCGAAGAGCCGCACGAACTGCGCTTCCAAACCGGCGACCACGGCAAGCCGGGGCTGGAGGACGCCGGCAGCGCCATCCGCTTTAACCTGAGCCACTCCGACGACCTCATGCTGCTCGCCGTCACCTATGCCCGCGCGATCGGCGTCGATCTGGAATTCATGCGCGGCAATGTCCCGTTCGAGACGCTGGCCGATCACTACTTCGATCCCGAGGACGCGGGGGATCTGCGCAACCTGCCGGCGACGCAGCGCGCGTGGAAATTTTACGACGTCTGGACCTGCACGGAGGCGCGGCTGAAAGCGCACGGCGTGGGGCTGGCGAATGGTTTCCAAGTCGTCGAGCCTGACCGCTGGTCGCTGCTCAAACTCACACCCGCCGCCGGCTACACCGCGGCGCTCGCGGTGGAAGGCGGCGATTTCGAACTCGGATGCTGGTCATGGCAGACGTAACCGCCAAACCCGGCTACGAGATCGTCATCGAGCCGTCCCGCGGCTGGTTGCGCATCGACTGGCACGCGCTCTGGGAATACCGCGATCTGCTCGTGCTGCTGGTCCAGCGCGACTTCATCTCGCGCTACAAGCAGACGCTGCTCGGCCCGCTCTGGCACTTCCTCCAGCCGGTGATGAACGCCGCGGTGTATTTCGTCATCTTCGGCGTCATCGCGGGGATCAAGACGGACGGCCTGCCGCCCGCGCTTTTCTACCTGTGCAGCCAGCTCACGTGGAATTACTTCGCGCAAAACGTGAACGTCGGCGGCGCGACTTTCATCAACAACGCCGGCCTTTTCGGGAAGGTCTACTTTCCCCGGTTGCTCGTCCCCCTCTCGGTCGTCGTGGCCAACTTCATTGCCGTCGGATTGCAGTGCATTCCGTTCGTGCTCTGCTTTGGCTACTTCAAATTTTTCACGCCCGCCGCGGCGGATATTCCCGTGGGGTGGATGGCGCTGCTCGCCCCGCTGCCGCTGCTCCAGACCGCACTGCTCAGCCTCGGCGTGAGCCTGTGGATGAGCGCCTCCACGGCCAAGTACCGCGACCTCGTCCACCTCAACCAATACCTCATCCAGCTCTGGATGTTCGCCACGCCGGTCGTCTGGCCGCTGTCGCAGATCCCGGCGCAGTGGAAATGGATCGCGCTCGCCAATCCCATGGCCGTGCCGGTCGAGGGCCTGCGCATCTGCCTGCTCGGCCACGGCACGCTGAGTGCCACGGAAGTCGCGGTCTCGGTCGCCGTGACCCTGGTCGTGCTCGTCACCGGGATCGCCGCCTTTCAGAAGGTCGAGCGCACCGTCATCGACTCCGTATGAAGCCCGTCGTCGAAGTCGAAAATCTCTCAAAGCTCTACCGACTCGGCAGCATCGGGGCGACCAGCCTGCGCGAAACGCTGGAGCGTTTCACCAAGCGCAAGCACGCCGCCATCACCACGCCCACGGCGGATGCCGGCAGCCGCGCAGGCGCGGACCCGAACACCTTCTGGGCGCTGCGCGACGTTTCCTTTTCCGTGCAGCCGGGGGCCATTCTCGGCGTGGTCGGACGCAACGGCGCGGGCAAATCCACGCTGCTGAAAATCCTCTCGCGCATCACCGAGCCAACCAGCGGGCGGGCGGTCCTCCGCGGCCGGGTGGTCTCGCTGCTCGAAGTCGGCACCGGATTTCATCCCGAACTCACCGGCCGCGAGAACATCTTCCTCAACGGCACGATCCTCGGGATGAAGCGGACGGAGATCGCAGCGAAGTTCGACGAAATCGTGGACTTCGCCGAGGTCGGGAGCTTCATCGACACGCCGGTGAAGCGCTATTCGAGCGGCATGTTTGTCCGCCTCGCCTTCGCTGTCGCCGCACATCTGGAGCCGGAGATTCTGCTCATCGACGAAGTGCTCGCGGTCGGCGATGCGGGCTTTCAGAAAAAGTGCCTCGGCAAGATGGGACAGGTGGCGTCCGAACAGGGACGCACCGTTTTCTTCGTCAGCCACAACATGGGCGCGGTCCGCTCGCTCTGCGATCAAGCCATCCTCATTCACGACGGACGCCTCACGCGCCGCGGCACGCCCGACGAAATCATCCGCGACTACCTCGCCGCGACCGTGCCCGGTGAGGCCGGCGGGCTCGCCGAAATCACGTGGTCCCCGGACGAAGCGCCGGGCAGCGAAGAGATCACCCTCGCCCGCGTCCGGCTCACCGACGAAAGCGGAGACACGCTTTCCGTTTTCGAA
>CAIQUL010000056.1 GCA_903874975.1 uncultured Chthoniobacter sp.
CCACGGCGGCAACCCGAAGCCCGCGAACGGCGCGAACCTTTTTTTCCAGACCAACCCCGGCCCGACGTGGAGCAAGGGCGACGACCTCAATGACCCGCGCAAATTGCCCTCCGGCCCCGGCGCGGCCAAGGTTCCCCTCGGCCCGCTGCCCCGGGAATGGGCGAAATATCGCGGGCTCTATCTCCACGGCGACAACGTGGTTTTCGCCTACACCGTGGGCGAGGCCACGCTGCTGGAGATGCCGGAGCTGGAGAAGGCGGGCGACGTGCCGTTGCTCACGCGCACTTTCAATGTCCACACGCCCGGCGCGGCCTCCACCCTGGTGCTGTCCGATGCCCCGGATGGCGCGGCCGCATTGATCGAGGGCGACGTGGCCATCTCGCCCAATGACGCGAAGAACCCCGACCTGCGCACGGTCATCGGCCTCGTCGGCGCGCCCGCTGGAGCGAAGCTCGAGGCCGCCGGCCACCGCGTGACGGTGAAGCTGCCCGCTTTCACCAAAGGCAGCGCGTTTAAGGTCGTGTATGCCAAAGGCCCGAGCGCCGAAACCGCCGCGCTAACCGCCGCCGTGAAGGCCGCGGCGAAGCCCGCCGACCTCACGCCTTTCACCAAAGGCGGCCCGGCGCACTGGAAGGAGACCGTGAAAGTCAAAGGCGTGCTCGGCCAGCCGAACCCGGCGTTTCCCTACGTGGTCGATGACCTCCAGGTGCCGCTGAACAATCCCTACCAATCCGGCATCCGCATCGGCGGGCTGGACTTTTTCAAGGACGGACGCATCGCCTTCAGCACCTGGAATGGCGACGTCTGGGTGGGCAAAGGCATCGACGCCGAGCTGGGCAGTATCGAGTGGCAACGCTGCGCCACCGGGCTTTTCCAGGCGCTCGGCCTGAAGATCGTGGACGACAAAATCTACGTGCTCGGGCGCGACCAGATCACCCGCCTGCACGACCTGAACAACGACGGCGAGGCCGACCTCTACGAGAACTTCAACAACGACTTCCAGGTCACGCCCGCCTTCCACGAGTTTGCCTTCGGCCTCGATACGGATTCGGAGGGAAATTTCTACTCGGCCAAAGGCGGTCCCGTGCGCCAGGGCGGCCGGGGCTGGGAGCCGCTCAGCGACCACAGCGGCTGCCTTTTCAAAATCTCCAAGGACGGGCAGAAGTTTGAAATTTTCGCCACCGGCCTCCGCGCGCCGAACGGCATCGGCGTGGGTCCGAACGACGAAGTCTCCAACGGCGACAACGAAGGCACGTGGGTGCCGGCGGATTACATTCATATCTCGAAAAAGGGCGACTTCGTCGAAGTGCCCGACCTCGCGCATCGCGACACGCCACCCCCCGCGCACGGCACCCACGTTTGCTGGATCCCGAAAGACATGTGCAACTCCAACGGCGCCCAAGTCTGGGTCACGAGCGACAAGTGGGGCCCGCTCAAAGGTCAGATGCTCTACCTGAGCTACGGTCAGTCCGCGCTCTACAACGTGATCCAGGAGCGCGTCGGCGACGTGCCGCAGGGTGGCATCGTCCGTTTCCCGCTGCAGTTCGCCAGCGGCCTGAGCCGTGCGCGTTTCAACCCCATCGACGGCCAGCTCTACGTCTCCGGTCTCCGCGGCTGGCAGACCAATGCCCAGCGCGACGGAGCCATCCAGCGGGTGCGCTACACCGGCGGCACGGTGACGATGCCGAATGGCATTCATTTCACCGACAAAGGCATCCGCATCGACTTCACCAACGCCCTCGACGCCACCACCGCCGCCGAGGCCGCGAACTACTCCGCGCAGCAATACAACTACCGCTGGACCTCCGCCTACGGCTCCAAGGTTTGGAAAGTCAGCGACCCCAACCAGAACGGCACCGACCCGCTCTCCATCAGCGCCGTCACACTTTCGCCGGACAAAAAATCTGTCCTCCTCGAAATCGCCGGGCTCAAGCCGGTCATGCAGATCGAGGTGAAGATGAACATCAAGAGCGCCGCCGGCACCCCCGTGCCCGACCGCATCGCCGCCACGATCAATGTCGTCGCGCCCGACGCGGCGCCCGGCAAGACCTACATCTCGGTGAAGAAGTAGCCAGGCTGTTGAAAAACGGCCCGCCGCCCACGGCCCCAGCTTCTTCCTCTTCCTCTCAATCTTCCGCATTTGCCCCTACTCCCGGAGGAAGAGGAAGAACTCGGCAGCGATAGGTATTTCAACCGGCTCCTAAGGAAACGCGCTGTCTTTCCCGAAAGACCCAAAAAGGAAAACCGACGCAGAGAACGCCGGCCTTTGGTTGCCGCTCTTTTCGTGTCGTTCGTGCCTTTCGGGGAAAAACCGGCGACTCCCGCAGCGCGCACGGCTCCGCTCCGTAGCGGGCGCGCCGCCGCACCGTAGCGCAGGCGTCCCGCTGGCCCCGGCGGGCGCTACGGCTCAGCCGCTGCGACCTCGTGCCCTGTTGCAGGCAAAAGAGGGATCAGATATTCCTTTGCTCCCGGCCCGGATTCACCGGAACACCGATCACCGATCCTCCCATGAAACAGCGCCTCATCCAGCAAGTCGGCCGCAGCGCGCGACTGCGTGTGCTGAATGAACTCAAGCGCACCCAGGCGATGTGTGTGGCCGATCTGGCCGCCCGGTTGGGCATGAGTTACATGGGTGTGAAAGGCGTGTGCCTCGACCTGCAAAAGCGCGGCCTGCTCGATACCTGGCGCTCACCGCAGCCCGTGGGCCGACCGCAGATGCTTTACCGCCTGACCGAGCGGGCGCACGACCTTTTCCCCACGACCAGCAACGCCATGACCATCGCCGTCCTGATCGCGGCGCAGAAACTCTTCGGCGTCGCCGCTGCCGAAAAGCTGCTGCTCGTCGCCTTTCAGGAGAAGTCCGCCGACTATGCCTCGCGCCTCAAGGGCGAGACCCTCGCCGAACGCGCCACCTGGCTCGCCCGGTTGCGGGATCACGACGGGCACATGTCCGCCTGCGTTGCAGAAGAAGGCAGGCCGCTGACCATCATCGAGCATCACTCACCGATCCTCGATCTACTCGGGGCGTTCCCGCTCATCGCACGGCTCGAAACGGAAATGTTTCACCGGCTCCTCGGCGTTCCCGTGCAGCGGGAGGAGACCAGCAGTGGCGGAATGTTCCGGGCGACCTTCGTCCTCGCGGAATGACGCTCCAAGGCGGTTAAAAAATACTGCCCGCCTCCCTTGGCCAGATCGTCTGCCTCTTAATCTTCCTCCGGCAGGAGGGGAACTGAGGAAGAATAAGAGGAAGAGGAAGATTGGGAAGAGCCCCGCAACGTGGAGCGGACGGAGCGACCCGGCGACGTTCACATCCGCCCGTCTTCCTCCTGGAGCTTGAAGTCCAGCAGCAGCGCGCAGAGCCGCTCCAGCGCCGCCGCATCGTCCGGGCCGACCGCTTCGAGCGTGATGCGCGAGCCGTGGTCGAGATTCGCACTGAGCACTTCCATGATGCTCGCCGCACTGAAAGTCCCCTCCCCCTTCCGAATCGTGATCTCCGACGCAAACTCATGCACCGCGCGCACGAATTCCGCCGCGGGCCGCGCGTGCAATCCCATCCGGTTGACGATTTCGACTTCTCTCCGCATCACCGTGCGAACATAGATGCCGTCGCACCCGTGACAAGCTCCGCCACTTCCCACACGCCCGTCGCCGCGCAATACGTCGTCACCTTCCTCAAGCCCGAGATGCTCCACATCTACCGGCAGATCACGGCGCTGCGCGCGTTTCGGCCCGTCGTCTTTTGCCAGAAGCGCGAGCATGGGGCGGAGTTTCCCTTCGGGGAAATCGTGGTCCTGCCCAAGCCGCGGACGCACCCGCTCCGGCGCTTCGTGCAGAAACAACTGCTCGACCGCCCGATCACCATCTACCGTTCCGAGGCGCGGCGCATCCTCGCGGCGCTGGAGCAAAGCGGCGCGCGCCTGCTCCACGTTTACTTTGGGCACATCGGCGTGCATCTGCTGCCGCTGCTCGAGATTTGTCCGCTGCCGGTGATCGTCAGCTTCCATGGAGCCGACGCGCAGATCGACCTGCACAAGCCCGCGCACCTCGCCCGCACCCGCCGCATGCTGGAATGCGCCACGCTGCTGCTGGTGCGCTCCCAGTCCCTCGCGGACCGGCTCGTCGCGCTTGGCGCGGTGCGGGAGAAAATCCGCCTCCATCGCACCGGCATCCCGCTCGACGAAATCCCGTTCGCCCAGCGGACGGCACCCGCCGACGGCGCGTGGCACTGCGTCCAGGCCGGGCGGCTCATCGCAAAAAAGGGCGTGGCCACCACGCTGCGGGCGTTCGCGGAATTCGCCCGCGAGTTTCCGCTCGCCACTCTCACCATTGCCGGCGAAGGCCCGCAGTTGGCCGAGTTGCAGGCGCTCGCCGCCGCGCTCGCTCTCGGCGGGCGGGTGAGTTTCACCGGCTTTCTCTCGCAGGAAAAACTGCGCGCCCTCTGCGCCACCGCGCACCTTTTCCTCCACCCGAGCGAACTCGGCCCCGACGGCAACCAGGAGGGCGTCCCCAACGCCATGCTCGAAGCCATGGCCGGCGGACTGCCCGTCGTGGCCACGCGGCACGGCGGCATTCCCGAGGCCGTCGAACACGGCGTCAGCGGCCTCCTCACCGCCGAGCGCGACGCCCCCGCCCTCGCGCAATCCCTTTCCGCGCTGGCCCGCGATCCCGCCTGCTACGCCGCGATGAGCGCCGCCGCATCCGCCCGTGTAGCCGCGGAATTCTCACTCAGCACGCAGGCCCGCGTGCTCGAGGCGATCTATCGCGAGGTCGCGGCGGCTACTTGAGCGGCTCCTCCGGCCACGTCACGAGCAACACACCGTACGCGGTCGCCAAATCCTCCTCCGAGCGGTGCCGGAACTCCGCATGCACCGACTGCCGAATCCGCGCGAAAGCGTCGGGGATGGGTTGCGCCACGAGGATCTCCACGCGCAAACCCGCCCGCTCAAACGCCGCGCGGTGATCGCCCAGCCGCCAGCGCGGCAGGTCGCCCGGATTCAGCCACCGATTCCAAGTCGCGCGCGACCATTGCAGAAAGTGGTACGGGTAGCGGAAAAAGTGATCCCGGTAATCCACGACGTGCAGCATGAAACCGCCCGGCGCCAGCACCCGCGCCAGCTCGCGGGCCAACCGCTCCGGCTCGGCCACGTGCTCGAGCACCGAGTTTGACAGCACACAATCCACGCTGCCCGTCTCCAGCGACGCCGCCTCCCCAATGCGCCCGACGCGCTCCGCGAGCTGCTCCGCGCCGACCCCGGCGCGCACGGTCGCCCGCAGTTGCGCGGCATCGCGTTCCACCGCCAGCGCCACGTACGGCTCCAGCGCGAGGACCCGCCGCGCGCCGAGCGCCGCGAGTTCGTAGCACGAGCCATTCGTCGCCCCCACACCCACCTCTAGGACCGTCAAGCCACCGGGCCAGCCGGGCCGGCGTCCGCCGAGATGGTGGCTATAGAGCCCGACCACGCCCGCTCCATTGGACGCGCCGAAATTTCCGTCGAGAAACGGCAGCAATCTCCGCAGCCCGGACGGCACCGTGGTGGGCAGGCAGCGTCGCGCGAGACGCGCCGCGACGTAGATGCAGTTCGAGAAAAAGAGGGACACAAATGAGGGGAAGGCGGGCTCGCCGAGGTGTCGGCAGATTGGCGACTAGGCAGCCGGCTCCCGCCTCGGCTTGCGCTTTCCCTCGGACGGAGCCGGCGGCGGTGGGAGTGCGTCGAATTTCTTGCCGATGGCTTCGTTGCCCTGGCCGCGCAGCTTTTCCAAAATCTCCGGCGTGAGCAGGGCGCGCGGGAGCTTCCGCGTGGCGATGGCGTCGAGCAGCGCGAGACCGTGGGTCGAGCGGGAAGCGAGCGCGCTGTAGAGCAGGCCGCGCTGCGGTTCTGGGAGCACCTTGGCTTGCGCAAACAGCGTGGCGGTGTCGGCGGGATCATCGAGGCTGGTGAGAACGAGCGCCGCAGGAAAACGCATCACGGGATCCACCAGCAGCTCCGCGCAGGTCTCGCGCAGCCGGGGCACCTTCGCTTCCATAAGCTGCTGGAGCGCGTCGCGGCGTTCGTCGGGGAGCATCCGGGGATCGAGGACGGTGCGGCGCGCGTCGGCGAGTCGGCGACCGACGAGAAAAAGTTTGTCGAGGGCGGCGAGCGGCTCAGTGAGTTTGGGGTCGGCGAGGTCGGCGAGCTTGCCGGTGAATTGCTCCCACGTGACCGGCATCGGCGCGGACGAGGTTTTTTTCAGACCGTCGGCGAGCCCGAGCAGGATGGCGCTTTGCACCTCGGGCGTGTTCGCGAGGGCACCGCCGAGGAGGACATCCACAGCGAGCGGCTCGTCCTCGATGCGCTCCGCGAGGCGGCGCGCGATGCAGCGGGCGGTGAGCGGGATTTTCGTGCGTCCGCCGAGCGTGGCGAGAAGACCGGGAGCGGAATCGCCGAGCGGGATGAGGCCGTACCAGAGCAGCAGCGGGAGATTGTGATCGGAGGCGTCTGCGGCGTGCTGGAGGAGCGGGCGCGCGAGATCGGCGCGGGCCTCGGCCGGGAAACGCTGGAGCGCAGAGGCGAGCGCGAGGCGGACGGCGGGCGATGGGTCTTTCTCGGCGAGGCGAAGGAAGTCGGCGGGCACGGTTTTCAGCGCGCGGGTGTCTTCGGTGAGAAAGCGGATGGCCCAGATGCGGAGGTGCTCGTCAGGATGCGCGAGGGCTTTGCGCAGAAAGGCGTCGCTCGCCGCGCCGATGGCACGGAGCGCCCAGAGCGCGCGGAGTTGGTATCGCACGTCGCTCTCCTTCTCCCACACTGCGAGGAGGGCTTTGCGCGCGTCCTGCATGTTTCCGCCCATGGCGGCGCGCTCCTGGAGGAGCCGGCGCGACTGGCGCACAAGCCATTCATTTGGCGCGACCTGAAGCTGAACGAGCTCAAGGTTGCTCAGCTTCCCGAGGTCGGCAGGCCCCGTCGCGGGCACGCCCGCGCTGATTTTGTAAATCCGCCCGCTGGTCCGGTGGACGCCTTCGTTTTCGTGACATTCGCCGGTGTCGCTCCAGTCGGACATGAAGACGCCGCCGTCCGGCGCGGCGAGGAGATCGACGCCGCGAAACCAAGGGTCGCCGACGCTGAGGAAATCCGCGCCGTGTTTGGCCACATAGCCGCTGCCGGCGCGCTCGAGGTTCTCCATGTTGATGCGGCGGCCGTAGAAATTGATCGTGAAAAGTTGGTTGCGGTATTCCTCCGGCCAGGTGCCGCCCTGGTAGATGAGACAGCCCTCGTGCGAGTGCCCGCCGCCGAGCGCGTCGGCGGCTTCGCTCAATCGTCCGGCCTTGTTCCATTTGCCGCTGGCGTCCCAGTGGTAGTGGTCGGCGTGCTGCCCGATGAGCTCGTAGGAGTGCGGCGCGAGTTCCTCGCCGTACATGCGCTGGTAATGCGCGCCGGGGATCAGGTGCCAGAGATGCCCGATGACGGTGTTCGTGAAAAACGCCTCGCCGTGCCGGTCCCAATCCAGGCCCCACGGGTTGGTGGTACCGGTGGCGACGACCTCAAAAATCTTCCGCGTGGGATGAAAGCGCCAGATCGCGCAATTCATCGCGACGCGCTTGTCCGCAGGCGTGCCGGGTTTGCC
Organism: uncultured Chthoniobacter sp.; assembly: GCA_903874975.1. Lineage (GTDB taxonomy): Bacteria > Verrucomicrobiota > Verrucomicrobiia > Chthoniobacterales > Chthoniobacteraceae > Chthoniobacter. Next base: position 7,600 of record CAIQUL010000056.1, read on the forward strand.
GACCCGCGACGTGGCTTGGATGCCGTGGCGTCCATAGAGCCAACCGTCCGGGCCCCAGCGGAGGCCGTTCACGAGGTTGTGCCGCACGGGGCCGGAGTCGAAACCGTCGAGCAGCACGACGGGCTTCCCGTCCGGGATGTCGTCGCCGTTTTTGTCCGGGAAAAAAAGGAGCTGCGGCGCGGCCAGCACCCAGACGCCGCCGAAGCCGACCTCGACGCTGGAGAGCCGCTGCACTTGATCCGTAAAGACCGTGCGCTTCTCCGCGCGGCCGTCGTGGTCCGTGTCTTCGAGGATGATGACGCGGTCGCGCTGCCGCAGATCGAAGCCGACCTTGGCCTCGCCATACGTGTAGTTTTCCGCCACCCACAACCGCCCGCGCGCATCCGTGGCCATGCCGATGGGTTGCTGCACCTCCGGTTCGCTGGCGAAAAGAGCCACCTTGAAACCGGGAGGCGCTTTGATCGAGGCGAGGGCCTCCGCCGCGGGCATCGGTTCGCCCTTCTGGGTGTTCAGCGGCGCGGGAAAATCGTCAGCCTGAGCCACCGCGAGCATGGCGCAAAACAACGCGAAACTCGCAGCTCGCGCCGACCGAAAAGTGCAGGCAAAAGGATTCACCATGGGCGCGCCGTGGTTAGCCGGACACCCCCGGCAAGTCGAGCGGCATCTGGGAAACGTCCCGTGCTCGCATCGCAAATCCGCAGCGACACCGACAGCAGGAATCAAAACGATGCGACGGATTTTCGTCACTTCGCCGGCGTGAGTTCTGGGACGGTCCAGAGGGTGGTGCGGTCTTTGTGTTGTTCGCGGAGGGTGCGGACTTCCTCGGGGGTAACGGCGTCGGCTTGGTTGCCGAAGTTGGCGCGAATGTAGGTGAGGACGGCGGCGGTTTTCTGGTCGTCGAGGCCGCTGGGCGGCATGGGGATGGGGTTGCCGGTGCCGTAGGGTTCACCTTTCACGGTGATGGGACCGGAGAGGCCATGGAGGAGCATCTTGATCAGCGCGGCTTTGTCGCCGGTGACCCATTCGCTGCCGGCGAGGGGCGGGTAAATGCCGGGGAGTCCTTTGGCGTTGGCTTGGTGGCAATTCAGGCAGAGCGAGTCGTAGGTGGCTTTGCCGGGGTGCTCGGGTGGCGGGACGGCGCCGCCGATTTTCACGACGAAGTCGCGCGCTGCGGCGTTACCGCCGAAGGTGAGCAAGGCGAGCGCGGGTTGCCACTGCGGCTTGAGGGCGCGGATGCTTTGCGTGAGCGCGTAGTCGATGAGTTTGTCGCGCGGGTGCGTGGAGGCGATGCCAGGGATTTCGACGGCCCAGGACGAAGCGACGTAGGTGGCGGCGACGATGGCTTCGAGGCGCACGCGGGCGTCGGCATCGGCGGCGCTTTTCTTCAAGTAAGTGACGGCCTCTGGCACTCGATCCGACCACATCCCAACCATCCTCGTGGCGTAGGCGCGGACGCGCGCGTCTTTGCTGGCGAGCAGGCGCTTGAGCAGTTCGGGCCGTGCCGTTTCGTGTGCTTCGTAAATGCCGAGCGCGCGGCGGAGCAGCGCCTCGTCGGTGACTTTCGCCGTCCATGCATCGAGCGCCTTCAGCACCTCGTCCGTCGGTTTCCAAAAAAGAATCCGCTGCGCCTGGTAGCGCGTCCAGCGTTCCGGCGAGTCGAGTTGTTGGAGCAGCGCCGGCGCGTCCATCTTGGAAAGGTCGGGCTGCACCACGGGCGCGCGGCCTTTGGCGCTGATGCGCCAGATGCGACCGTGCGTCTTGTCGCGCTTCGGGTCGCGGTAGCTGGCCTGGTAGTGGCCGATGATCGGGTTGTAAAAGTCGCACACGTAGATCGCGCCGTCCGGCCCCTGGCTCACGTCCACGGGACGGAAGGCGTTGTTCGACGAGCGGAGCAGCACGGGCCGTTGCGTGGTGCGGAAGCCGGAGCCGTCGTCGAGGATGCGGTGCAGCTCCACTTTGCTGGCCATGTAGCCGGCGATGACGGCGCAGCCCTGCGCGTCGTCGGGCAGCGCCTTTGAGCCGAGCAGGTCGATGGAAGCCGTCTTGATGGGACTTTGAAAAATCCCGCCCACACGATGGTAATCGTCCGGAACGAAACCCGTCGCCGCACGCACGAGGCCGGGCTGGCTGTAGTAGCCCTCGGGGCGGTCGCCGCCTTTGTGGAAGATGTTTCCCCAGTCGTCCGTGACCACACCCCAGCAGTTCGCCGCGGACTTGGCGCGATTGAAAAAGCCATCCAGCCGCAGCGTGCGCGGACGCAACCGCCAGACCGCGGCCTGATCGAGCCGCGCGATGCCCCACGGCGTCTCGACGTGCGAGCGGACGTGCAACCCCTGCGCAAACCACAGCGAGCCGTCGTCGCCGTGGTTGATCGAGTTGATGAGCTGATGCGTGTCGCCGATGCCGAAGCCGGAAAGCACCACGCGCCGCTGGTCGGCTTTGCCGTCGTTGTCGGTGTCGCGGAAGTGGAGCAACTCGTCGTAGTCGCAGACGAACATGCCGCCATCGCCCGGCTCCATGCCGTCCGTCATCGTCAGCCCGTCGGCGTAGCGCCATGCCTTGCTCACCTTGCCGTCTTTCATCTCGGCCATGAGGACGAAATCGCGCGGCGGCGCGCCGACTTCGGGATGCGGGTAGCTCGGCGAACACGCCACCAGCAAGCGCCCGCGCTCGTCCCACGAAATCTGGATCGGCTTCACCACGCCGTCCTTTTCCGATGCCACGAGCGTCACCTCGTAGCCATCGGCCACGGTGAAAGTGGCGAGCTGCTCCTCCGGCGTGAGCGCCTTTTCGTCCGTCGGCGGCGTGTCAGCGGGCGGAGGCGGCGGTGCTTTCTCGTCGTTCGCGATTGCTGCGATGCGGGCATCCGCCTCCATGAGCAGCGGACGATGCTGAGCAAGCGCACCCTGCAAATCCGGCTGTCCGCCCGCAGGTTTGCTGAACGACTCCCTGGTGCGGTCGCCGTAGGCGAAGCTCCAGTTGGCCGGCCGCCAGCATTGAGCCCACAGGCGGTTCTTCGCGACGATGGCCGCAAGCAACTCCGGATGCCCGGAGGGCTTTCGGGCTGGCGGCTGCCCGAGCGAGTTGATGATCACGTCCGCCAGCAGCGACGTTCCGAGATCGGTCAGGTGAACGCCGTTGTCCGCGACTCGCTTGCTCCCGTCCGTGAGCTGTCCAGCGCTGCCGCGACCCTCAGCCGCTCCCGCATATCGCGCTTCGACGAGATTCACGAACACCGCACCGCGCTGCTGCGCGATCGACTGCACCGCTGCCGCGTAAGCCCGCACGTCGTCGTTACGCTTGGTGAGATCTGGCACATCGGGGGAGGCCGGCTTTTCAAACCGCATCGGCGAGACCAGCACGAGCCGGACGGTGCGGGCGGAAAGCTCATCCAGCAGCCGGTGATACGCGGCCACGAATTCCGGGAGCTTCGCCACGCCATCGAGCGCCTCCATCTGGCCGAACTGCGCGATCACTACCGTGGCTCCGACTGCTTCGAGTTGCTGCCGCCACGTGCCGAAGTTCAGCTCGCGTTCCTGCAAATAAACCGTGTCCGCATCCACCGCCATCGAGCGGAACACCGGCTTCTGTTTGGCAAACGCCTTCGTCAGCAACGCCTCCAGCTCGCCCGACTTCCCCTCGCGCACAAAATTCGTCCCACCCACAAAGACCACCGTTTCCTTTTCCCCCAGCGTGAATTTTCCACCCGGAAACGGCGTGGTCACCGGCGGCGTCACCGAATCGGGCGCGAAGCGATTCAGGGGCGGCGGCGGCGCGGCTTGAGCGAGGGAGGTAAGCGCGAGGAGGAAGAGCGGGAGCCGGCGTTTCATGGATGACAGACCGCGAAGGAAACACCCGAGGCACCGCACAACAAGCGGCGACTGCTCTCGCCGGGATGGACGCTCGCCAAGGCCGGCAGCGATGCCACGTCCGCAGCGAATGGGCTTGCGGCGGTGGAGGCGAGGCGCAAAGTCTCCCGCACCGCGCATGAACTTTCGAGCCACTCTCTTTGTCGTTCTTCACGCGTACTTTCTCACCGTCGCGCTCTGCGCAGCGGTGACAATCGAGCAACTGGCCGCGGACGAAAAGCTGTGGCCGAAGGAGGTGAAACTGACCCAGACCGTGCCGCTCCAACTTTACGACAAGGGACGCGAGTCCGGCACGATCCAGGGCACTGTGGGCATGACCCTGCGCGTGCGCCGGGTGGAAGCCGGGCGCGTGACGGTGGAGATCGGTGCGGCGGTGGCGGTGGTCTCGCCGGCGGCGACGGATATTCTGGCGCGGGTGGCGACGACCGTTCCGGCCATGGCCACCGTACACGGGGTGCAGAGTTTTCGCTCCGACTGGAAACTTTCGAGGGGAGAATGGGTGGTGATGAACGACGGGGAAATCGAACAGCGCGATCCGAAGCTCACGGTGAGCAACGCCTCCAAAGCCATCCCGCAAAGCGGCCGGATGGAATATCGGCTCAAGCAGCGCTACGTGGGCGGGAAATCCGCCTGCACGATGATTTACCTGATGTGTTCGTCCGGCGAGCGCATCCAGCGGGGTGACTGCTACCTGATCGCCGATGCGCTCGACGACAAAGGGCGCGCGGAAGTTTCCATCAACAAGGTGGTGAACGACGGCCCGCGCCGGATGAAAGTCTTTCCCACGGACGCGGCGAACGGCGGGTGGATCGATCTGCGGATCACCTACGATGCGACGAAGGGCCTGATCGAAATCACGCGGAACGGCAAGGTACTGGGCTCATGGACCGACGCCGATCCGATCAAGTCCGGGACGGATTTTTCGCTCGGCACGTGCCTGACCAAGGCCGGCTTCAAAGATCTCCTGGTGCGCCCGCTGCCGTAGCGGTGCCATCAGTTCCAGAGAGCCTGGAGATCAGGATCAATGCGGGCGTTTTTCTTGATGCCGGCATTCATCTGGATCGCGACGTCGATGCACTCGCGGGCGTGGGAGAGGTCGCCGAGGCGGGCTTGGTAGCAGGCGAGATTGTAGTGCAGGATGCCGGTGCGGCGGATCCAGTCGGGAGCGGCCAGGAGCGCCTGCTCGGCGGCGGCGGCCTTTTTCATCTGATGCAGAGCAAAGGCGCGCTGGACGGTGAATTCGCCTTCGTGCGGATGGAGTTTCTCGCCACGCCCGGAGAGCGCCTCGGCGGAGGTCCACTTCTTCATGTGCAGCAGCACCCGGATGCGGGAGAGGAGCACGTCGGAATCGACGCGCTCGTGCTTGAGCACGCGGTTGAGTTCCGCGAGGGCTTCATCGACGAGGCCGAGGTAAAGATAGCCGTCGGCGGCCCGCAGGGCACCGTGCGTCTGGGTGCTGTGCAGTTGCGGCTTTTGCGTCAGATAGAGCATGGCTTTGGCTCCGTTCTACAAGACCGCAGACGCGGGACGGGCGTTCGATATACAGCGCGGGCGGATGGCACGGTGCCGGATCGACCGGTAGTGCGGGGGTTGGAGGCGCAGCAGGTTGAGAATTTGAAAGCTAAACATGGGTTCCAATGGCAGCAGCGCATGTGCCATGGGCCGGCGGCTTTGCCCGCAGGGTGAAAGCAGCCCGGGCTTCAGCCCAACGGTGAATGGACAGGCAGGGCTGAAACCCAAGCTACTTTACGGCCAGCTTCGAATGTCGGCGGAGCCTCGGGCAGTACGGGGAATGCCAGGCGCGCCCTGCTCGCCGTCTTTACCGAGAGACCAAACGATGCCGCTGGCGGGTATCGGCGGGTCATCTGGATACGGGCTGGCAATCTGTCCGTCGCCGTCGGTATCGAGGGCGATTCGGTAGGGGGCCCCACATAGATCGAGGCATGAGCCATTCTCGGGATGAAGGCCGCGGCGATATTGCGGTTTGGCTTCGTCGGTCTGACCTGCCGTTCGAACTTCGAAGAACGGGATTCTGCGCGGATTGGCGGAAACATCGAGACTGCGGAGCACGTTCAACAGTTGGCCGTTACGTGCTTCATCAAGAAATAGTCCATCGCCCGTAAAGTCGGGCCACTTACCCTACTCGGCGTAGTAGGATTGGAGCGCAGCAGTGAGTTGGTGGATGGCCGTATTCGCCGGCAAGCTACCAGCCGTGCGACCGCAGGTAACGACAGGGTGCGTAAACAACCAGCTCCGGGCAGCAGCGGCTACGACCATGCAGATGCCTTCGCCGACACGCAGCCAGACACTTTCTTCCGGAGGGAGATGATCGCTCACGCGGTCGATCCTACCGGGAAAGCACAGGCGCTTTCACCCCAACGCCGCGACCGCACGCTGGTAGGTGGGCGTGACCTCGTTCTGGCCAGGGATGGTGATGCCGAGGTCGCGGACGAGGCCGTCCTGGAGAGAGTAAGTCCAGCCGTGGATGGTGAGCGTCTGACCGCGCTCCCAGGCCTCGTGGACGACGGTGGTTTGCGCGACATTGACGACTTGCTCAATGACGTTGAGTTCGCAGAGCCGGTCCGCGCGGGCTTCGTCGGGGAGGGCGTCGATGTGGGCGGCGTGCTTGAGGCGGATGTCCTGAATGTGGCGGAGCCAATTATCAACGAGACCGATGCGCCGCTGGTGGAGCGCGGCGGCGACACCTCCGCAGCCGTAGTGGCCAACAACGATGATGTGCTCGACGCGGAGGACATCGACGCCGAACTGGAGGCAGGAGAGGCAGTTCAGGTCGGTGTGGACGACGACGTTGGCGACGTTGCGATGGACGAAAAGTTCGCCGGGACGGAGGTTGACGATGGAGTTGGCGGGAACGCGGGAGTCGGCGCAGCCGATCCAGAGATACTTCGGCGATTGCTGCTGGGCGAGAGTAGCAAAAAAGGTGGGATCGTCGGCGTGGACCTGGGCGGCCCAGCGGCGGTTGTTGGCGATGAGATGCTGAAGGTCAGGCACGCGGCGCTTCTACGCGGGACGGACACTGATGTCGAGCGGCGCGGCTTGGGGCACGGTGGCCCACGGGAGAAAGAGATTGCGCCACTCGGCGATGGCCCAGCGGACGAGGCCACGCAGGAGAAGTTTGCCCGAGGTGCCGCCGGGGAGAAATCCGCCGACGAGCAGCCGCCAGTGGGCGTTGCGCGTGCCGTAGATTCTGGCGGCGATCTTGCGCCGGGCGAGGGCGGCGAGGCGGCGATTGTAGAAGGCCATGAATGCGGCGACGACACGTCCGGGCCGGCCGTCGAACGGGAAGAAATCGAACTGCGTGGCGGGGTCGGAATAGACCTGCCGCACGGGACCGAGATGGTAGAGGGCGATATCGAGGAGAAAGGCAGCAGCCATGAGTTCGGCGTCGCCCATGTAGAAATACTTGTCGCGGTAGATGGCGTCGAACCACGCGCGGTAGCAGAAGGTGAAACGCGCATTGTATTTCTCCACACACGCGGAGATGTCCTCGCCGTCGAGCGCGCGGGCGATCATGGACTGCGCGCCATGCGCGGTGAAGGCGCAGAAATCGAGGCCGGGACTGTAGAGTGGATCGAGAAATCCGGCGGCATCGCCCGCGAGCGCCCAGCCGTCGCCCATCACGCGGTCGCTGACATAAGGCAGCGCGGAAAAGGCGCGCTGGTCGCCAGCCACGGGTCGGGCATCGGCGAGGAGCTCGCGGCCCACCGGGTGGTTTTGAAAATGGGCGCACAACCGCTCGCCGATCGTCGCACCCGCGGGCGGAGTGAAGAGCCGCGTATCATAAACGAGCCCGATACTGTAATCGCCGCCTTTGAGCGGGATGATCCAGGTCCACCAGCCGAGGCCCATCAGGTGGTTGGTGGCCCACGAACGGCTGGTGGTCGCCGCGTTGGCCCAGCCGGGAAATTTCGCGCGCAACGCGTGGCCGTCCCAGTCGCGCACGCCGGTGAAACGCGCCCACAGCGCGTTCGTGGGCAGCTCGGTCATCGGTTGGAGCAGGTCCAGTTTTCGCGCGACGACGGCGGCGCGTCCACTGGCGTCAATGACCCATTGCGCGCGCACCGCGCGCCTTTCATCGGCGTGCTGGACGGTGAGGACATTGCGTCCCACGCCGCCCAGCTCGAGCGCAGTGATCTTGGCGGGACGCCACAACTCACAGCCCGCCTCGACGGCCAGCGCGAGGATGTGCTCGTCGAGCGTGGCGCGATCCACCTGAAAGCCGGAGAGCCGCGAATTGTAACGCGCGCCCATTTCGACGCAGTCGGGGAATTCCTCCGCCGGCGTCCGCGCGAACCACATCCGCAATCCCTGTTTTGCGAGCTGGTGATGGCCCAGCCAGGTGGAAATCCCCAGCACCTTGGTCAGAAAGCACGAGCTGACTTCGGTCGTTGATTCGCCCACCTTGCGGTCAAACTCCGCGACTTTCTCGATGATGAGGATGCGCGACGACGGACGGCGTCGTTTCAGCAGCAGCGCCGCAGATGCGCCGGAAAATGCGCCGCCGATGATGACTGCGTCGTAAAAAGAATCCATCCCTCGGAGTTCTTATCCGAACGCCGTATCGGACGCAAAAAACGGTAAACTCTCCGCCGGTCGGTGAGGCGGCGAGGCGGTGATGCGGTGATGCGGTGATGCGGTGATGCCGTGATGCCGTCACCCGCGAAACGGGATTGGCCCCAATCCCGATCCACCGCAACCGCGCAAAGGATCAGGCCCGACGCCGACGCCGACCAGCCAAACCGAGCGCGGCAGCCGCCAATAAGGCGAGAGAGCCGGGCTCTGGAACGAGGCGGTTCGGACGGGATCCATCGGTCTCCCAATCGAGATCGCGTCCATCCATCGTCGGCATCATGGTGAAGCGAATCTTATCCCAAGCGAAGTTGGCATTCATCGCGATAACCGCAGGGGGAATATCCGTCATGGTCACCGGCTCCGAAGTCAGGAGCGGCGTGGAAAAAAGCGCAACCGGCTCGTTCCTCGTGCCAAATTCCAACCGGTAAACGATGTAAGCCATCGGGGTCGCCGGCGCGTCTTCGTCGTGGATTTCACCGATGTCGCCAACCGTCTGCGGCGCAGGCCGCGCTTCCGAGGCACCGAGGCGGAAGCTGTGAATGCTGCCGGAAAAAAGCGGAGCAATGTATTGATCGCCCACCGGGGCCGCTTCCGGACGAAGACCAACGTAAAGGATCACGCCCGCGTCATTCGTGGAAAACTCCGGAATGCGGAAAAAGCCAAGGGCTTTGTTGTCAAGATCAGCCTTGTTCCCGGCGACGGGCAGGGCATGACGCAGAAACTCGGAAACTTCGTTGGTCTTCGGCCAAGCTGCAGTCAGACTTTCGCGGACCTGCGACGACGGAGGCGCGATACGGTCCAGCAGTGCGGCGTGCGCTGACACAGCCGCGAGCGACATGAAAGCAACTGCTGCGAAGACGTTGGTGGAAGATGCGCGAAATAGACTCAGGGTCTTGATGGATGGGGTGGGCATAATGCGTTGGTCCGATATTCTGGAATGTCTCGCGCCATGTCAACGGAAATGTCGTTCCGCAGATCGTAACAATTTCCCCATTGACGCCGAGACGGGAAATGTTTGTCGCTGCCCATCGAACTTTCGATGTCTTCCCTCTCCCACAAATTCCCCCTCGCCCTCCTCGGCCTCGCCTTCGTCGCGATCCACTGCCTCATCGGCGGCGGTCGCCCCGTTTTCAGCCTGCCGACCTTCGCCCTTCTCGGTGCGGCCGGTTGCGCGACGCTTTGGATCCGCCGGTCCGACTCCATCGCGCCGTCGAAGATCTGCCTACTGACGACCGCGGCCTTGTTTTCCTATCTCATCGGGCGAGCCGCCATCGCGCCGGTGCCTTACCTCGCCCGTGCAGATCTCTTCCTCATGCTCGGCTGCATCGTCGTCTATTTGCTCACCGTCCTTTTTTTCACGTCGCATCGCCAGCGCCTGATCATCGTGGGACTCCTGCTGGCAGTGGCGCTGGCGCACACTGGCGTGGCGGTCGTCCAGTCCTGGATCGGCGAAGAGTTCATGCTTTTCGATTTTATCCGCGCCCCGATGGGAGCCCGGGCCAGCGGCATGTTCATCTCGCCGAACCACCTCGCCGGCTATCTGCAAATCGCGGGCGCGCTCGGTTTGTCCGTCACTTGCTGGCAGGCGCGGAAGACCGGCTGGCGGGTTTTTTTGGGCTACGCCACCGCGGCCAGCTATGTCGCGCTGCTGCTCACCCAAAGCCGCGGAGGGGTGCTCTGCGCGGCCTTTTCGCTTCTGGTCTGGGGCGGGCTCGCCATCCACGTCAGCTATGTAAAAAATCCGCGCAGCCTGGACCGCGCGCTTTTGTTTGGCCTCGTCGGGACGCTCCTGCTGGCGGGCGCCGCAGCGTGGTTCATCTCGCAACACATGGAACTCCGCGAACGCCTCGCCTCGGAGTTCAGCCGCGATATTCGCGTGGCCAACTGGCAGGCCGCCCTCGCCCAATTTCAGACCGCGCCGATCTTCGGCACAGGGGCCGGCACGCACCTCTACTTGGGACGCCTCTTTCGCCAGCCCGAGCTGCAGCTCGATCCCATCCACGCGCATTGCGACTACCTCGAGCTGCTGGCCGAATACGGTCTCATCGGGGCCATCGGCATGGCAGCCTTTCTCGCCGCCCACGCGACCTCCGGCCTGCGGGCGCTCCGCCGTGTGGTCCGGTCTCTCCGCGGAAGTGTCCTGCCGGATCAAAGCGGCATCGCCCTCCTCGTCGGTGCCCTCGCCGCCTTTGCCGGTCTGGCCGCCCATTCAATCGTGGATTTCAACCTGCACATGCCCGCCAACGCCCTCACGATGGCGTTTCTCTTCGGCATCCTCGCCCAGCCGGATTCCGCCGCGGATGATCCGCGCCTCGCGCGGCACCTTTTCGCGCCCGCCGCGGCCCGCCGACTTCTTCCCTTTCTCGGAGCCGGACTCTGCCTTCTCTCCCTCGTGTCCTGGCCCGGCGAATTTCTTTCCGAGCGCGCCCGTCGCCAGCTCTTCAGCGATGAATTCCTCCGCTCCGCGACCACCGGAGCCGAAAGCATCCGGTTCGATCCATGGAATCCCTTTACCTACTTCCACCGCGGCGAAGCACTCCGCCTGCAAGCGGAACGCGAAGACAAATATACCGCCCGCCAGGAATTTCGCACCGCCGCCGACCTCGCCTATGAGCAGGGTCTTCGCATATTTCCGCAGGACGAAAACCTCCTGCTCCGGCGGGCTCAGGTCTTGGATCGCCTCCGTCGCTTCGATGAAGCGGAGGCCTCCTATCTGGCCGCCATCGCCGCCGATCCCCGTCTCACGGTCCTGCAGGACTTCTACCGGAAACACCGAAAATTCCGCGCAGCCAGCGAACCGGAACCAAGCCCATAACCGCCGAAATCTGCGCTGCGCGGAAAATAGTTGTTGAAACCGCCGCCGCCGTGAACAAAGTCCCGCGCTTAACAAACTCCTGCCTTATGAAAATTCCCCGCCTCCCCATCGTCGCCCTGCTCACCGCATCCTTGATCTTCGCTTCCACACCGGAAGTATTCGCCCGCGGCAATAGCAGTCTCAAAACCATCCTCAATAAGATTTACAACAGATCCGAGAATGGCGACGCCAAAGACATCTTTGAAATCCTCGCTAAGGAAATCGAAAAAGAAATCGGCAACGATGTGGACTCCCGTGAGGGTCAAAGTTTTGCCAAAAAAATCATCAAGGCGCTTAAGAAAAATAAAAACAGACTGGCCAAAGGGGTATCTGACGGAGATCTCGACAAGGTTCTCAAACAGGCGAGAAAGAGGGTGGAGGAAATAGTGAACAAGAATAAAGGCAAGGTCACTGGGGACGAGAGCCGCACGACTAACGGCTAGTCGCCGACTGGGCGAACAGCTTCGTGGCACGAAGCGAGTTTTGGTCGTGCTGACCAAGCCGGGTCCGCAGGCGAGCGGGTTTCCGATAGTTTTTTGCTGTGGTTCGGGCAGATCCGTGGGCGTTCGCGGGCGCAGTCAACGCCGGTCCGGATCGCCCAAGGGCCCCGGCGCTCCGCGACGATGAAGTGGGGCTCCACGCCGTCGAGGATCGCCTCCACGTCCACGACCTCCACGCCACCATCCTGTGGCTCATGGGGCTGGACCACATGCGGCTCGAGTACAGCTACAAAGGCCGCCCCGAACGCCCCACGATCAACGAAGGCGAAGTCTGCCGGAAAATCGCGGGCATTTGACCGGCCTCCGCAGGCTGAGAATACCGTCCCTCGTCCGCAGAAACCGTGGCAAATGCAGCGGAGGGAAACCCGCAATCTGGCCCAGCTCCTTTACAAATTCGTGGAGTGGTCCGACGTGGCCGACAAGAACTGCGTGCAGGTCGTGGACAAGGAAATCGGCCCACTGAACTCCCCTAGCCAGACGCTTTGGTTTCACCGGGAAAAAGAAGCCGGCCCCTCCAAATCCTGGCTCATCGTGAACGAAAACTACGGCGGGCAGCGCTACCGACTCAGCGCCACGGATGTAGCCGCACTCCTCGAACTCCTCGACAAGCTCCCCGCCCTCGACGACCAACTCCTCAACCGCGCCGCGCCCAGGCCCCCCAACCCGCAGCCGTCCAATCCTGCGACCGAGGAACTGTTCAAGTAAGCCTGAGTCCCGCGATGGGATGGGAAACGCGGAGAGCGCAGAGGCATGAGGAGACGTCCGTCGCAGGTAAACATTTTCGCGGCCGCGCTGGCTCCGTAACTCTGCGTCCTCTGCGCCTTTCCGCCTCTGCGTTAAAAAATCTTCATCCCTCTTTAGGATAAAGCCGGGCGTGATCTGGACGGCTCGGCGCCAAGCGCGCCGCGCTCAATGGTCGGCTCGCCCTTCCCAGCCTCCCCCAAGTCCCCTCCTCCATCTTGGCGGCGTGCGCGGCGATTTTGTGGGCGATGAGGCCGTCCTCCATCGCGAGGGTGCGCCGGTCGCGCGCCCAGAAAAAGAGTTCAAACACTTTGGCTCCTTCGTGATATTCATCGTGTGATGAATCAAAGACTCCGAATCCTGATCGCGATGCTCGTGCTGCCGCTGGCGGCGCGGGCGGCGGATGACCGTGTGATTTTCAACCGCGATGTGCGTCCGATTATGGGCGAGTATTGCTTTGCCTGCCACGGGCCTGATCCGGCGGCGCGCAAGGAGGGGATTCGTTTTGACCGGGAGGAGGGGTTCTTTGGCCAGCGCGAGGATGGCGGGCCGACGGTGGTGAAGGGGAACCCGGGGAAAAGCCCGCTTTACCAGCGGATCATCGCCACTGATCCGGACGACATCATGCCGCCGCCGAAGGAGCACAAGAAGCTCAAGCCGGCGGAGATCGCGACTTTGAAAAAGTGGATCGAGCAGGGCGCGGAGTGGCAGGCGCATTGGGCGTTCATCGCGCCGGTGCAGCCGCCGGTACCGGCGGGGGCGGCGGCGCATCCGGTGGATGCGTTTGTGCGGGAAAGGCTCGCGGCCGCGGGCTTGAAGCCGTCGCCGGACGCGGATCGGCGGACGCTGGCGCGGCGGGTGGCGCTGGATCTCACGGGGCTGCCGCCCTCGCCGGAGGAGGTGGAGGCTTTCGTGAATGATGCCGCGCCCGGTGCGTATGAAAAACTCGTGGACAAGCTGCTCGCGTCGCCACGCTACGGGGAGCATCGCGCCCGCTACTGGCTGGATGCGGCGCGCTACGCCGACACGCACGGCCTGCATTTCGACAATTACCGGGAGATGTGGCCGTACCGCGAATGGGTCATCAAAGCCTTTAACCGCAACCAGCGTTTCGACCAGTTCACAATTGAGCAGATCGCTGGCGATCTGCTGCCCAAGCCGACGCACGAGCAGCTCATCGCGACGGGCTTTCACCGGTGCAACATCACGACCAATGAGGGCGGGACGATCGCGGAGGAAAACCTGGCGAATTACGCGAAGGATCGCGTGGAGACGACGTCGTGGGTGTGGCTGGGGCTGACGTCAAACTGCGCGGCGTGCCACGATCACAAGTTCGATCCGATCACGCAGAAGGATTTCTATTCGATGTCGGCGTTCTTTCGCAACACGACGCAGGATCACGCCGACCGGAACGCGCGCGACACCGCGCCGGTGCTGGCCGTGCCGATGGGCGAGGATGCGAAGCGCTTCGAGGCGATCCCGGACGAGATCGCGACGATCAATGCCAAGGTGGAGGAACGGAAAAAGGCGGTGGTGGCAGAGGGGGCGGCATGGCTGGCGACGGTGACGGTGGAGGAAATCGAGCGGGCGGCGAAGGCGGACACGATGCTCGCGCAGTTCGCGCTCAATGAAGGCAAGGGCGCTGAGACCAAGGGTGTGGTCGCGGGTCAGGAGCAGACCGCAAAGCTGCCGGAGCAGATCGCGTGGAAGGCCGATGGCAAGACCGGGCCGGCGGTGCAGGTCGGCGAGGGCACCAGCATCGACCTCGGGGAACTCGGGGACTTCGAGAAGGAGCAGGCCTTCACGGCGATGGCATGGTTTTTCCGCACCGAGGAGGAAAGCAAGGCGCCGGGGAGCATCGTCGCGCGCATGGACAAGGCGGAGGATCTGCGGGGCTGGGACCTATTTACCGAGAAGAACGAAATCGCCGTACATCTCGTGAGCAAGTGGCCGGGCAACGCACTGAGAGTGGTGACCACCGATGGCGCGGCCAAGCCCGGCCAATGGCAGCATGTGGCGGTGACTTACAATGGCTCGGGCAAGGCGGGCGGAGTGCAGATTCATGTGAACGGAGTCCCGCGGAAACTGAAGGTGGAAACCGACAAGCTGAGCGCGAGCATCCGCACGAAGGTGCCCTTCATGGTTGGCCGGCGCGGCGGTGGTGGCGAGGTTTTCACCGGGGCGGTGCAGGATGTGCGGCTCTACTCGTCCGTGCTCTCTGCGAAGCATTTGCTCGCGCTCGCCGAACTGCCCGACCTGCGGACGATCCTCAAAAAGCCGGCTGCGGAACGCACGCCGGAAGAGAAGCAGCGACTGCTCGCCCTCCATTCGACCGACGATCCCCAGCTCAAAGAATTGGAGGGGAAGATCGCGGCGCTGGGGCAGGAAAAGGCGGCCATCCAAAAGCGCAGCCCGGTGACGCACATCCAGATGGAAAAGCCGAACTCACAGCCGATGGCCCGGCTGCTCGTGCGTGGACAGTACGATCAGCCGCAGGATGAGTTGAAGGCGGGTGTCATCACTGCGCTGCACAAGATGCCCGAGAGCGCGCCGGTCAACCGGCTCGGCCTCGCGCAGTGGCTGATGGCGAAGGAGAACCCGCTGACCGCGCGCGTGACGGTGAACCGCTTCTGGATGGAAACTTTCGGCACCGGGCTGGTGAAGTCCGCGGCGGATTTCGGCATCATGAGCGATGCCCCGTCGCACCCCGCGCTGCTCGACTGGCTGGCGGTGGATTTCCGCGACAACGGCTGGGACATGAAGCGCCTCATGCGCCTCCTCGTGACCAGCGAGACCTACAAACAGAGCGCCGCGGTCTCGAAGGAACTCCTCGCCCGCGACCCCGACAACCGCCTACTCGCCCGCGGTCCGCGCTTCCGCATGGACGCCGAGATGGTGCGCGACTCCGCGCTCGCGGTGAGCGGCCTCCTTTCGCCGAAAATCGGCGGACCCAGCGTGAAGCCGTATCAACCCACCGGCGTGTGGGAGGCCGTGGCCATGCCGGAGAGCAACACCAAGAGCTACAAACCCGAGACCGGCGAGGCGCTCTACCGCCGCAGCCTCTACACGTTTTGGAAACGCAGCGCGCCGCCCGCTTCGCTGGAGGCCTTCAATGCGCCAAGCCGCGAGAACTGCGCGATCGGCCGCGAGCGCACCAACACCCCGCTCCAGGCGCTCGTGACGCTGAACGACACGCAATTCGTGGAAGCCGCGCGTTTCCTCGCGCAAGCCGCGATGCAAGCCGCGTCCACCGACCCGAAAGCCACCCTCGATTTCATGGCCCGCCGCGTCCTCAGCCGTGCGCTGCGCCCGACCGAGGTGCCGATCCTCGAAGCCAGCCAGACCGCGCTCCTCGCGCACTACACCCAGACGCCCGCGGACACCACGGCGCTGCTCGCCGTCGGTGAAACCAAACCCGACCCCGCGCTCGCCCCGCCGCAACTCGCCGCCTGGACCATGGTCGCCAGCCAGCTCATGAATCTCGACGAAACGCTCAACAAGTAATCGCCAATGAACCCGCTCACCGACTTCGCCAACCTCCAAAACCGCCGCCAGTTTTTTACCAACGGCACCAATGCCCTCGGCATGGCCGCGCTGGCCACGCTGCTCGGCCGCGATGCCCGCGCCGAGTCCGCGCATCCCATGCAGTCCGCGCTGCAATTTGCGCCGAAGGCGAAACGCGTGATCTACCTGCACATGGTCGGCGGGCCGTCGCAGATGGACCTCTTCGACTACAAGCCGGAGATGGAAAAGATGTACGACAAGGATCTGCCCGACAGCATCCGCAAAGGTCAACGGCTCACGACCATGACCTCGAAACAGGCGCGCTTCCCCATCGCGCCGTCGAAATACAAATTCGCGCAGTACGGACAGAACGGCATGTGGATGAACTCGGAGCTGCTCCCGTATTTTTCGCAGTGCGCGGACGATGTCGCGTTCATCCGCTCGATGCACACCGAGGCGATCAACCACGAACCCGCCATCACCATGATGCAGAGCGGCAACCAACTCGCCGGCCGGCCGTGCCTTGGCTCGTGGGCCAGCTACGGCCTCGGCTCCGCGAACCAGGACCTGCCGACCTTCGTCGTCCTCGTCGCCGAGCCGAGCAATCGCGAACAGCTCCAGGCCATCTCCGGGCGACTCTGGTCGAGCGGCTTCCTGCCCGGCCAGCACGCGGGCGTGGCCTTTCGCAGCAAGGGCGAACCGATCCTTTACATCACCAACCCGCCCGGCGTGACCACCGACGTGCGCCGCAACACACTCGACGGCATCCGCGCGCTCAACGAGCAAAACGCCACGCTCGTCGGCGACCCGGAGGTTCACACGCGGATCGCGCAGTACGAGATGGCCTTTCGCATGCAGGCCAGCGTGCCCGACCTCACGGACTTCAGCAGCGAGCCGGAGTCCACCTGGAACCTCTACGGACCCGACGCAAAAAAGCCGGGCACCTTTGCCAACAGCGTCCTCCTCGCCCGCCGACTGGCGGAACGCGGCGTGCGCTTCACGCAGATCTATCACAACAACTGGGACCACCACTCCAACGTCGGCGGGCGCATGCCTTCCCAGTGCCGCGACATTGACCAGCCGTGCTTCGGCCTGATTCAGGATTTGAAACAGCGCGGCCTCTTTGAAGACACCCTCATCCTTTGGGGCGGCGAATTTGGCCGCACCATCTACACGCAAGGCAGGCTCTCGAAGACCAACTACGGGCGCGACCATCACCCGCGCTGCTTCACCATGTGGGCCGCGGGCGGCGGCATCAAAGGCGGCGTGGTCTATGGCGCGACTGATGATTTCAGCTACAACATCGTCGAGAACCCCGTCCACGTGCGCGACCTCCACGCCACCCTGCTCCAGCTCCTCGGCTTCGATCACCACCGGTTCTCCTTCAAATGGCAGGGCCTCGACGCCCGCCTCACCGGCGTGGAGCCGGCGAAGGTCGTCAAGGCGCTGCTCGCGTAGCCGCGCCAGCGCCTTTACGCCAACCGCGCGGCACGCACTGCCTGGACCAACTCAGCCGCGCGCGCGGTGAGTTTTTTCCAGGCGCGCGCGGCAAGGATGTCCCGCGAGACGAGAGCCGTGCCCACGCCGAGGGCCACGCTCCCGGCTTGGAGAAAGGCGGACGCGGTGGCCGCGTTGACGCCACCCGTCGGGATGATCTGGAGCATCGGCAGCGGGGCGAGCAGGTTTTTGATGTAGCCCGGCCCGACCTGATCGGCGGGAAAGAGCTTCACGAAATCCGCGCCGGACTCGTGGGCGACCAGGCACTCCGTGGGCGTGAAGGCTCCGCTGGCGATGGGTTTCCCGTAGCGGTTGCACATGCGAATGATCTCCGGGCGCGTGACTGGCGTGATGACAAACTCCGCACCCCCGAGGATGGCCACGCGGGCGGTCTCCGGGTCGATGATGCTGCCAACGCCCATGAGGATTTGGTCGCCCAGTTTCGCCGCGATGTCGCCGATGGTTGGGATCGCGTTCGGTGTGGTCATGGTGATTTCCACGGCGGTGACTCCGCCTGCGAGGAGCGCCTCGGCAGCGTGCAGGAGTTGGTCGGCGGAGTCGGCCCGGATGATGGCGATGATCCCGGGAGCGAGGAGGCGCTGGATGATTTCGGGTTTGGTCACGGTGCAAAAAGGTCGCGCGAACGCGCGGTCACTGACCCCCGCCAAAGATCGCCTTGCCCATTTTCACACCCACCTCCTGCATCTGGATCTGCTGCTTTTGGGCGGATTCAAAAGCGGTCATCTGATCCGGCGAGAGCACC
>CAIQUL010000057.1 GCA_903874975.1 uncultured Chthoniobacter sp.
CCGTGTCATGAAAATCTCCTCACTGCAATTCCGCGCACTTTCCGTGGCGATCCTCTGCGCCATCGCCCCCGTCAGCCCAGCACAAACCACCGCAACGACAGATCCGGTGGGGTTTGTGACTGTGGCATTGGCCGCAAACTCGGATTCTTACGTTTTTATTCCCTTTAAACGGACTCCTGTGTACGCGGGGGCGGCATCTGCAGCGATTAGTGCTAACGCAATTCCTGTGAGTGGCACGCCTTTCACGGATAGCCAGTTTGTGTACGTTGCGGTAACACAACCGAATCACTACTATGTTTTCTTGAATTCGGGACCTAAGGCTGGCAGCTACTACAGTGTGACTGGGAATGCGACGAATTCCGTGAGCATCGACGCCAACGGGGACGACCTATCCGCCGTGATCGTGGCCGGAACGAATTTCCAGATTATTCCGTATGATACACTGGGAACAATATTTCCCGTTGGCAAAGGGGTCGACGCCAGTGCCGGAAATGGTGTCGGAGCTCGACAGACGGAAGTATTAATCCCGGACAATGCCACTGCGGGGACGGATCTGGCGTTGCCGGTGTCCTATTACTACAACTCAAACGTGACCGCTCCTGGCGCAGGATGGCGTAAGGCGGGGGTGTCTGGCGTGCTGGCCAATGACGACATCCTGTATCCCGATCAATTCTTCGTCGTACGGAATAAGGCAGCTTCCGCCGGCAACACTCTGACTTTTACGGGAACGGTCCAGATGGCCACGCTTAGCACACCGGTTGGAACAAATGCTGTTTCAGTCAATCAGGATAACGCTGTTGCGTTGCCCATCGCAGCCAACCTTAACCTTGCTGAATCAAAAATTTGGGAATCTGGCGCATTTCTCGGTAGCGCCTCACATGGGGTCGGTAGCCGTGGGGACCAGATCTTGGTTTATGACAATTCGATTACTGGCAGGGATAAGGGAGCTGACTTTAGTTACTACTATTACACTGGAACCACCGCTCCCGGTCCTGGGTGGCGCAAAGCGGGCGTGAGCGGCACAGTGGCTGACACCGATGTCATCGTTAAGCCTGGTTTCGGCTTGGTAATCAGGAAAAAATCCACTGGTCCGGTCTTGACGTCGATCTGGTCTGTTAAACCCCCTTATGTTCCGTGAATTGTCCTCTCCAATCCGTATCTCAATCAACTCGAATAACTAAAATACAAATGTCATGTTAAGACCACAATTGGCTATCGCCATCATTTCTCTTTTTTCCGCTAGTGTCCAAGCTGCGACGCTTTCATTCAATGTTGACGGTGATCGTCTTAAAACCGCCGGTGGGAACGGAGTTCCCACCGAATCCTTGATTTTGTTGATTGCAAGCCTTACGAATGGAAGCTTTTCGTCCATTTTGGAAGGTGGCTCAACTGCCCTTGGCAGCAGCGGGAGCTTTCTGGCTGGCGATGATATCGTGCTTTTCCGCGCATCCGCGTCTCTCACAGGTTCCGCAGGCTTCGCCACCGGCGGGATTGAGCAGTCACTCTTCCCAAACTGGTCTCTTAGTGATCCACTCGCCTTGGTCTGGTTTCCGACCCTGACTCTCGCATCTCCATTCTCCCTGACTGCGAATACACCGTATGGGATTTATACCAATTCAAGCGCGATTGACGGATCTTCGCCTTGGATAACGCCGAGCGCTCCCGCCTCAGCCTACGCCCTAGCTTTCTACACGACAGATGGCTCCGATCTGGGCCCTGGGTCTAATTCACCCTCTTCAGGAAACGCTAACCAGATCGTGACTGCTGCACCTGAGCCAACCTCCGCCGCCTTATTGATGGTCGGCTTGCTCTCCTTCGCTTCCCGGCGTCGGCGGCAGGCGATCTGATTCGATCAGTCTCAATTCTGTCTTCGCGAAGGCAAGCCGCACGGCTTGCCTTCGTGCTTTCCGCGCGCCATGCCCCTGTCGGGTTTTCTCACGCTCATTGACTCCCATGGCTGGCCGCAATACTCTCCCAGCCATGAAAGCTTTTACCGCAGTCATTGAGCGTTGTCCGGATACGGGGTTTTACGTCGGCTTTGTACCCGGTTTTGCCGGTGCCCACTCCCAAGGGCAGTCGCTTGACGAGCTGCAGCGCAATCTCCGCGAGGTGATCGAAATGCTCCTGGAAGACGGCGAACCGAATTTGGACGCCGAGTTCGTTGGCACTCAGAGCATCACGGTTGCCGCGTAGCTCATGCCGCGGCCTCCAATACTCAAACCACGCGAGGTGTGTCGGATCCTCGGCTCTTTGGGTTTTGTCCTGGCCCGCCAGCGTGGGTCGCACATGCAGTATCGGCACCCCGACGGACGCTGCACCACAGTTCCGAACCATCCAGGCCGGGATGTATCCCCGGTTCTTCTGCGCCAAATCATTAAGGACATCGGCTTGACCCTGGAGGGCTTTCTGAGCCCCAGGTGAAGCAAGCGGCGCGACATGCCCCAGTTCAAATACACAGCCCGGAAATCAGATGGGAAGCTGATCGACGGCGTGCTGACGTGCAGTGATCGGGCGGCGGCGATTTTCCAGGTGGAGCAGCAGGGCGGCGTGCCGATTAAGATCGAGGCGGTGGCGGGTGGCGAGGCTTCCCCGGCCACGAGTCCGGCGGCGAGCAGTTCGCCGCGGCGTTCCGAGCCGACTCGGGACGGGGGCGTGGCGGCGAAGGCGGCAGCCCCGCCTTCAGCTCCGGGCGCGGTCACCAGCCTCTCGCACACGCACCAGCACCTTTTCACCGAACAGCTCGCCCACTTGCTCACTGCGGGGATGACCCTCGACGAGGCGCTCGGGGTGCTGGAAAAGCGGCTGAAGCATCCCAAACTCCACGGCCTTTCGCACGGCCTGCACCGCGCGCTGGTGGATGGCCGCAGCCTCTCCCAGGCGCTGCGCGATTACCCGCGCATCTTTTCCCCGCTCTACGTGAATCTCGTCTCCGCGGGCGAGGCCAGCGGCGCGCTCCCGGAGATCCTCAAGCGCCTCGTGCGGCACCTCGCGGACGTGAAATCGCTGCGCGACCGCGTCTCGCAGGCGCTTCTTTACCCCTCCGTGCTCGTGGTCGCCGGTCTGGGGCTGATCATCGTTTTCATGACCGTGATGGTCCCGAAGCTGATGACCTTTTTCAAAGGCACCGGCCAACCGCTCCCGCCGGCGACCCAGCTCCTAGTCAGCGCGAACTACGTGATCGTCCACTACTGGTGGGCCGCCGTGATCGCGGGCGCGGTCGGATACGGCGCGTGGAAGACCTTCACCGCCAGCGCCGAGGGTCGCCGCGCGTGGGATTACTTCACGTGGCGCATCCCGCTTTACAGCCGGATCATCCGTTATCGGTTTTACGCGCAGTTTGCCCGCACCCTCGGCACGCTCATGGAAAACGGCGTGACCCTCCTGCGTTCATTGGAATTGCTGGAGGAAATCTCCGGCAACGAATACGTGCGCCTCCGCATGGTCGAGGTGCGCAAGGCCGTGGTGGATGGTGCCACGCTGTCCGTCGCGCTCGGCGAGCAGGGGATTTTCCCCGAGTTGTTCATCGACATGATGTCCGTCGGCGAGCAGACGGGGAAATTCGGCGGCACCATGCAGATGATCGCCGATGTCTATGAGCGGGAGCTCGACCAGCAAATCCAAGTCGTCTCCACCCTCATCCCGCCGCTGGTCATGATCGTCATCGCTGCGGTCGTGGGCCTGGTGGTGTATGGCATCATGAGCGCGGTGTTTGGCCTCACCTCTGGCTTGCGCTCCACCGTGCGGTAGGATAAGGCACGCGCGCCGGGAAACTTTCCTCCGCACCCGCGGTTCATCCCGCACCCTTCGCCGCCTTTGAAAATGCCTCACTCCATCGCCATCCGCGCTACCTCACCGGGCCGTGCCGCACGGCATCGTGGCGGTCCTGGCGGCGACGCGACGACGCTCGGGCGCCAGGCGTTCCTCTTCCTCGCCTCGGTCCTCCTCGTGCTGCTTTGCGCGCCCTTTGCCGCTCATGCCCAGAAACCTCGCGAGCAACCCACGCCCTTCTCCGTCTGGCTGGATTTTCGTGCGCTCGCGTCGGCCAGCCCACCGCAGGTCTCGCTCCCGATCTGGCTGGCATCGCTGCGGACCGAGCGCACGTCGGCGGACGAGAATGTGCCGATGAAGACCACCTATCGCCTGCACTTCCGTCAGGTTGGCGACTTGAACGAGTCGCTCCAGTTTCGCCTCTTTTTCGACGATCAGAAAGGCGCCGCTCCCTCAGTTTCCGGCTGGTCGGAAACGGGCACGGCGGTATTCCAGCACGGCCCCTTTGGCACAGGCATCGGTCTCCCGACTTCGGAAAACCTCGCGCTCCCGATGGCCGGCGTGGACTACATCGACATCATCGCCAGCGGCGACGGCAGCAATATCCGCGGCCTCTTTCTCGCCTCCCTCAAGCGCGCCGAGATCCGTCACGCGCTCGATTTCGAGGCTCCGGCGGGGGTGGTCGACGCCTTCGGCAATCTCCCAACGCCAACCCTCAATACCGATGACGCTAGCCTTTACGGCCGCGTGAAGGCCTCACTCGATCTCGGGGTGACCAAGCTCACCCCCGGGGTCGAGCCCGCTGGCACTTGGGAGTGCGACCTGCAGGCGCCGCCCCTCGGTGCGCTGGTGACCTTTGAGGTGCTGGATGCCGACCTGCATGCGCCCGCCGAGATCACCGTCAACGACCGCCCGCTCGGCCCCGTCGCCATCCACCAACCCGACCTCGCCGATCCGGGTTACGTCGGCCTCGTCCGTCCGCTCGAACCCGACATGCGTTTCCACTACGCGGGCTGGCTGCGCGCGCAGAAAGCGATTCCCGGATCGGCCTTGCGCGCCGGTTTGAACACCATCGTGATCCGCCTCCACGGCGACTCCGGCCCCATCGCCGTGCGCCATTTGGAAATCCAACTCAAATACAACTCACCCTCGCTCGATTACACCCTCGCTCCCGAAAAACCATGACTCCCACCATGAAAAAGTCCCGCCAGCGGCACGCCGCGTTCACCCTTTTGGAAATCATGCTCGTCGTGCTCATCATCGGGCTGCTCATCGGCATGGGCGTGCAGATGATGGGGGGTCGGATCGAGGAGGCAAAAATCGTCCGCGCCCGCGGCGACATTGAGCAGTTGAAGACCGGCCTCATCATGTATAGCAGCACCGCCGGCAGCTACCCGACCACGGATCAGGGCTTGAAAGCGCTGCTGACCAAGCCCGAGGGCGTCCGCAACTGGCGCCAACAGGTCGAATCACCGAGCCGACTCGTTGACCCGTGGAATAAGGATTACCTCTACGTCTTCCCCGGCACGCGCAATCCCAAGTCGTTCGACATCTTTTCCACCGGCCCCGACATGCTCCCCAACACCGCGGACGATATCGGCAACTGGGAAAGCCCGGCCACTTGACCAAACCCCAGCGCGGTACCGCAGCCTGCTACGGTGCGGCGATGGTGCGAATCCGGCGGCGGCTACCCGCTGGATCACTGCCTGGGGCGGGCACACTGGTCGCCGCTGGAAGCTGACCCGAAACGACGGGCGGAACCGATCCGACGACGCCGGGCGCTGGACCGGGGCGAGGCACGCCGATCGTCCGTGTGCCACCAACCGCCGGGGGCGGCGGGATGGAGCGGCCACCCGCAGTTCCTGGATTCACGGTGACCGGCAGAGGCAGCACTCCCGGCGTGCCCGGCCGGCGCCCGCCTCCGGGGTTCGGCCCCGGGGCCGGGGCCGCTGTTTCCTGACTAAAGATCAGCTTCGCGGTCTCCGTCCCCTTTCTCACGGTCGCGGTGGATTTCCGAAACTCATCCGACCAATCAACGCTCGCGAGCGACACCCCGCTCTCACTCGGCTCCCCGCTCGTCAGGGAAAAATGCGCCGACCCATCCTGAGCTTTCACCGTGACGAAGTCCTGCCCCTGCTCATTCCGCGCGACCGCCGTCAAAAACCAATTGGCCGCGAACGAAGCCTGCGGCGGCAGTGGCGGCGGTGCCAGCGGGGTCGCGAGGGCGAACGGAGATTTCTGGGTGATCGCCGTATAGCGATCCGCCGGGAACGCGGTCGGCAGCACGTTCTCCGCGGCCAGCGCATAAGCCGGGATCATTGCGAAGAAGGGGAGAAAACGAGTCATCATTGGAGCTGGCAAAAGTGCGCCGCCCAATAGATGCCTCGCGAAGCCCACTGTCAACGGACCCAGGTCGCGCGGAAAATCTGCGCGACCGATCGCCCGCCCCCGACTCGGCGCTCAGCGGTCCGCAGATGGAGAACGCGAACTGCGCCAGCGTTTCGGAGTGCGGCGCGGGACTTTTACCGCGGCCGTGTGGCCCGGCCGCTGACCCACTTGCCTTTGCGGACGATCGGCCCGACGGCGAGGCCGGCGCGGCGAAAAGCGGCAACGACTTCAGCTTCCTGTGCACGCAGGACGCCGGAGAAGATCAGGTGCCCGCCGGGGCCGACGGCCGCGGCAATCTTCGGAGCGACCTCAACGAGAAGTCCGCTGAAAAGGTTTGCCGCGACAACCGCCCAGGTCCGCGCGGGCTGCCAGACCGTCACATCGAGGCGGCGCACGATGACGCCAGTGACGCCGTTCAGCCGGGCGTTTTCCTTGGCCGTGCGCACGGCATGCGGATCGAAGTCGCCAGCCTCGGCGCGGCGCGCCCCGAGCAGGCGGGCGGCGATGGCGAGGATGCCGCTGCCGGTCCCGAGATCGAGCAACTCCCAGGGCGCGTCTGCGAGTTCCCCGCTGATGTCGGCGAGAAAGCGCAGGCAGGTGGAGGTGGTGGCGTGGTCGCCGGTGCCAAAGGCCATGCCGGCGGGAATGACGAGCGTGTGCCGGGACGCGAACGTTTTCGCCAGAGCCGTGCGCTCGCGTACGCTGGCCACGACGACGAGTCGGTCGCGCACGCGGATCGGAGCCCGCGTTTCCCCACTCACGGCGCGTGGCGTTTTCTGCACGCTCACGGACCCGCCAAACGCGCGGCGGAGTTTTTCAGCCTGCGTCCGGGTGAGCGCGAAGGCTTCGAGGCGGATGGTTTTGGCCCCGGCCAGTTCGGTGATGGCGAGGCGGTCGCGCACGCCGGCGAGCCGATCCCACCAGGCGTCCTCCCACTGGGCGGCGCTGAGTTTCCGCCAGACGTGGAGCTGGCTGGCGGGGCGTGGAAGGCGGCGGGCGGTGGGCTTTGCTGGCATCGGGGCAGTTTATGAATCAGGGAGCGCGGCGGCAATCACGATGCCTCGGGGTGCCGTTGGCATCCGCGCTGCTTGTCGGTAGGCGAAATGACCCGAACTTTGGAACCTCGCGCGATCTCGTATCGGGACGACCGTGCCGCCGGGTCGGCGGTGGATGTGGATGCCTCGAGCTATGGCACTCCGGAGGCATCGGAGAAAAAGCCGGGCGTGCTGCCCACGCCACCGGAGGGCTCGCTGCCAGGTGGAAACGGCCAGCAACTCAAGGTTTTGCTGCTCGATGACGACGAAGACTTCCGGGAGGCAATCAGCCTCTCGCTGGTCTCAAACTACCACTTGGTGACGGAGGCGCCCAACGGCGTGGAGGGTCTCCGCGCGGTGATGAAGGACACCTTTGACCTGATCATCTGCGACATGATGATGCCGAAGCTGGGCGGCGAGATGTTTTACTGGGCAGTGACGCGCGTGCGACCGGCGGCGCGGCTGCGGTTTATTTTCGTCACGGGGCACAAAAATGACCCAAAGGTGCAGCATTTTTTCGAGCGGATCCACGCCACGGTGCTCTACAAGCCGTTCACGATCGAAGCGCTCCACGCGGCGAACAGGGAAGTGGATCGCAAACTCCGTTGAGACCGACCCCGGACGCCCCGATCGGCTAAGGGCGATGATCTTTCTGGCGGAAATCGCCGCGCAAACCGCTGGCAAGCAACCCCAGACCGGTGCCGGCGATGGCCCCGAGTGGCCCAAAGAAAAGTGCCGAGATCAGCGCGCGCGAAACTTGTGCCCCCAGTGGGACGGGCGTGCCCGGCTCTACGACTTCGGTCGCGGGCACGGGGAAGGGCAGCAGATGGGTCTCGCGGCTGGTGGGGCCGAGCACGGTGAAAAGCATGTAGGCTTCCGCAAGGATGAAACCAGCGATGGCAAAAGGTTTGGCGAGGTTGCGTCCGGGCATGGCTCGTGGATTAGAACCGCTGCCTGCGGGGGTGTCGAGCGTGCCGAGGCGGAAGAAACATCGCAGCGGCGGCGAAGATTGTGCTAAGGAACTGGCCGACACTTTTCCTCCATGAAACTCCGTCCTCGCTCCACGTTGCTCCCGCTCGTCCTTGGATTGGTCGCATGCACCCACACGCCACCCGGGACTTCGGTGCAGGTCGCGCTGGCGAAAAAAGCCGAGTTGGTCCGCCTGCCAGGGCCGCCTCCGGGAGATCTGGCGGGAGCGATGCCCGTCGGAGGGCTGCCGATCATCGAACCGGAACTGCCGGGTACGAGCACCGTCGAGCGCGTGGGCGAGGCCTTTTCGCGCGGGCAGTTTTGCCTGGAGGCGGGGAAAGATGCGGAGGCGATCACCGCCTTTCAGGAAACGGTCAAGATCGATCCCGGCTTCACGGAAGCTTGGCAGTATCTGGCGATTCTCTACGCCAAGGTGGGGCAGGAGAAAAAGTCGCTGGATGCCTATCATCGCGCGAAAAAAGTGGCGCAGCACTAGCCAGAATCCGCGTCCCCGGATTGGCTGCCTTACTAGGATTTGAACCTAGACAAAACGATTCAGAGTCGTTTGTGCTACCGTTACACCATAAGGCAAAATGGGAGGGCTGAAGCTATGGATGCGGTGCGGCTTGTAAATGACTTTTTGCCGGGCGAAATGCGCCCATCCAGTCGGCCGCAGCGTCACTTCCCGAGCGGCTGCGAAATCCGAGCGTCGGCCGGCGGGGTGAAGTCGAAGGTGCCGGCGGGCAACGCGGCGGGGCGCTGGTTTTTGTAGGTGGTGACGAGGCGATCCCCTTTCGGGAGCGTCGTTTCGGTGCGCTGAATCTTGAACTCGGCATCCACGAAAACGGCGAGTTCTTTGACCATCCTCCGCAACCCGCCCATGCGGGGCGTGAGGGCGAGGCGGTAGCCGTCCGCCTCGCGCGCGGCGGTGCAGGTGTAAAATTTTTCGACGTTCTGGAAATTGAGCCCGGCGGTGAGCGCGGCGATCGAGTCGTCGAAGAACTGGCGCTGGCCGAGTGTGTAAAGCTCGGCCTCTTTGAAGGCCGGGTAGTAAATCCAGAGCTTCGCGCCGTCGCTCACGGTGAGGCTGGGGCTGCTGCCCTTGACCTCGCGGCGGAATTTATTCGGCACCTGGAATGAAAGCGTTCCTTCGCTGGTCAGCGGCTTGGTCAGCAGATGCGTGGATTTTTGCTCGGTAAAATCGGCGGTCAACGTGGGGAATTTCGCACGATGCTCCTGGAGGGATTTCAGCAGCGCCTGCGTCTCGGCAGGCGGGAGGTCGGCGGCCCAGGAGCAAGCGCTGGTGGCGAGGAGGACGAGAAAAAGCAGGCGCATGAGTGGTGGCATGAAGGGAGCCGAATTCAGCGCAAGCACGGGCGGGAGCGCAAGAGTTTGTCCGTCCCGAGAAGAAGCTGGGGTTTGGACCCGCGGGCGCTACCCCTCTACGAGCTTCGCCTGCAGCGCCCGCGCCTTGGCCTCGGCGTCGTGGGCCACGTTCGCGTAGGCGTCGAAGTCGTTGAACCAATACTTTTTCGACCAGCGATACATCCAGTGCTGCTCGGGGATTTCCTCGCCGGGGAGCCACTGCGAAAAACGCGGCTCCATCGCTTCGAGTTCGGCCATCGCGGTGCCGCGCATGGTGGTGTCGCGCGCGCCGTGTTTGACCACGAGGTCTTTGACCAAATCCGGCCGCTCCAGGACCACGCAGCCGCGCGTGTGCTGCGCGCTGAGTTCGCGGAAGTCTTTGAGGAACGTGCTGTCGCGCATCGTGGCGAAGACGCCGCGCGGGTCGCGGATGTTTTCCGTGGCGAACTGAATAATCGGGCACGGCTCGATGTCGCCGCGCGGGTTCACGTGGTGCGAGATGCCGGTGCTCATCGGGCAGAGCGCCTTGCCCTCGCCGTCGTAGTAGGCGTCGATGATGGCGATCGGCACCTTCGCGCGCATCTCGACGACGAAACGGCGCACGCGGACGAGCTGCGCGGGGGTGAGCGCGAGCTGCGCGTTCATCTTCGGTCCGACGGGGCGATACGTGTGAAACCAGCAGTAATGCACGCCGCGCGCGATCAGCTCGCGCAGCCACGATTCGGTGCAGAGGTCGTCGATATTCGTCTGGCAAACGCTCGTCGCCACGCCGGTGAGAATCTTCTCCCGCAGGCACGCGTCGAGCCCGCGCAGGGTCCGCGCGAAGACCTCCTTTTTGCCCCGCCGCTCGTCGCTCACGATCTCGCGGCCTTCGATGGAAATGAGCGGCGTCGCATTGCCGATCTTGCGGAGCTGCTTGGCGATTTTGTCGGTGATGAACTGCCCGTTCGTGAACACCTGAAAATATGCGTCCGGGTGCGCCGCGAGCAGGTCGAGCAACTCCGGATGCATGAACGGCTCGCCGCCGAGGATGCCGAAGAACGCGTTCCCGTGCGCCTTCGCGTCGGTGATCGTGCGGTTGAGCGTCTCCAGATCGATCTGCGTGCGCTCCGCCTCCACGTCCACCCAGCAGCCCTGGCAGCGCAGGTTGCAGCTATTGAGGATCGAGAGGTAAAGGAACGGCGGAAAGTATTCCCCGCGCTTAATCCGCCGCTTGAATTTCTCCACCGAGAGCAGCCCCTTCACCCCAAAATTCCACGCAAACTTCCCCAGCAACCGCGGATCGGTCGTGCGGAGGATGCGGAGGGCGAGTGCGGGAAACATGGGCGCGCAGATCGTGGCGCATCACCGGCGGGTTTCCAAATGGAAATCCCGCGTCCCCGTTCCCTCGTGCCCAAGCTCCAGCTTGGACACGCACCCTGTCACCGAAGCTCCAGCTTCGTCGGCGTCGCTCCTGCGAGGATTCACACCCAGCGCCAGCCTCACCAACTGTTCCACGCAGGTTCCGGCGGAGAGCGGCAGCGCGTGGCGGGCGTCGTCGAAGCGGAGCTTCGCAGCCAAGTGCGTTCCTAAGCTGGAGCTTAGGAACGAGGGGACGAGGGTAGGCCCCGTCACTCCGCCGGATTTTTCGTCCGCCACGCGGCGAGGATGTCGCGCGAATACGGGTCGCCTTCCGCCTCGAACTCGCCCAGGTGCGCGAGCGCCATCGCGCGCACTTCGGCATCCGGGTTGTCGAGGGCGAAGGCGAGCACCTCGGGATCGAGAAAGCGCTCCATCAAGCCGCGCGCCTCCGCCGCGTCGCACACGGGCAGCCGCTCGCGGAAACGCGCCTTCACCCGCCCTTCGAGAAAAATCCGGTCGTGCCAGTCCTGCTCCCGCCCCGTGTTGATCTTGGTCCGGTAGAGATCGATTTCATCGGGGAGACGCGTGCCCTCTTTCAGCGCCCTCGCGCGCGGCCAGATGTCCTCGAAATTCTCGATTTCGAGTTCGTTCGGCCTGCGAAACACATCGAGAGGCAGGGTCAAACCGTTCATCCGCACGACTCCAAATTCCTCTGCATCTGCCGCGATTTCTTGCGGCAGAAGCACGCAGCGCCGAGCCAGCGACCACACCTGCAGGCCAGGAAAAGAGTTCGTGGTTTCCTGGAGACAAGCGGCCCCTTCCTGAGCGCTGCCCAGCGGCTCCAGCCAGACATCCGAGTTCTTTGTCGGGCTCAGCCCGTAGGCGATGACCGCCATGCCGCCTAGCGCGGCAGCATCCGTAGTTTGTGGAGGCAATGCGAACGGGCTGACCGAGTGGAGAACCGAACGTAACTAACATTGGCAGGCCCGCTCAGTTCGCCAGCAGCTTCACCAGCCGCTCGTTGACGAAGAGGATTTCCTTGCCGGCTTTCACTTTGGCCACGAGGCCGGCGGCGGCGAGGTCGTGGAGGTAGCGGGAGGCGGAGACGCGGTTGCCGAGGCCGGCTTCCTCGAGGTGGCGGATTTTGCAGTAGGGGCGGACGAAGAGCTGCTCGATGAGTTCCTTGGAAAAGGTGCGCTTGGGCAGCTTGAGTCGGCCCTCTTCCACCATGCGCACGAGCAGGTCGCCGATGGCTTCGATTTTCAGCACGGTCGTCTCGGCGGTGGTCTCGACGGCGCGGAGGACGTAGAGAATCCACGGCTCCCAGGCGCCGGTCTCGGTGACGTCGCGGAGATGGCGGTAGTAGTGGCTTTTGTTTTCGATGATGTAGCGGCTGAGGAAAAGGATGGGCTGTTCGAGGAGGCGCTGCTGGAGGAGGAAAAGGATGAGCAGGATGCGCCCGGTGCGGCCGTTGCCGTCGGAGAAGGGGTGGATGGCCTCGAACTGATAGTGGAGCACGGCCAGCTTCACGAGCGGGTCGAGGTCGTCCTCGGTGGTGTTGATGAACTGCTCGAGGTTCGCGAGCAGCTTGCGGATGCGCGGAGCACCGTCGGGCGGCGTATAGACGACCTCGCCGGTGGCGCGGTTTTTCAAATCCGCGCCGGGATGCGCGCGGATGCCGGGCACGTCGGCCTTGATCATGCGGACGATCTCGATGGTGAGGTCGGCAGAAAGGCGGCGGTGGTCGCGCAGGGCGTGGGCGCCGTGCCAGAGGGCTTCGTTGTAATGCAGCACCTCCTTGGCGTGCGGGCTGACCTCGGGCGAATCCCCGCTCAGGCCGCGGTACAGCTCGTCGCTCGTGGTGAAGATGTTTTCGATCTCCGAACTCGCGCGCGCCTCCTGGATGGCGAGGTTGTTGAGCAGGATCGAGGCGTTCGGCACCGTGCGCGTGCGCCCTTTCAACTCGGCCAGACTACGGCTGGCGCGGATGGCGGCCTTCAAAACTGCGGGCGTTTCGAGGTGCGCGGCGGGTGGGAGCAGCGGGAGATCGTTGTAGGGTTTGGTGCGGTCGAATGTGGGCACGCCGTGGACATGTAGCGGGCGACATGTTCACGAAACAGACATTTTTGCACACGAGCGGCCCGTTGTGTGCATTTCATGGACCCATTCGCTCCGTCGCTCATCCGTTTGCAGACCAACGAGAACTCCGGGACACGCCCAGCAAAGGTGACGGGAGTTCGCGCAAACTCGTGCAGCTTCCGCAGCAGCAGCGCCCGGTCGGGGGGTTGGGTTTGATACTCCGCGGTGGTGCCGGTGAGGCGGTGATGCCCTGATGTTTTCCGCCTCTCAAGCGAGGATGCCCCTGATCACATGCCCATGCACATCCGTCAGCCGGCGCTCGATGCCGTTGTGGTAAAAGCTGAGGCGCTCGTGGTGGAGGCCGAGGATTTCGAGGATGGTGGCGTGGAAGTCATACACCGTGGCGATGTTTTCGACCGCCTTGTAGCCAAACTCGTCAGTCGCGCCGTAGCTGAATCCATGCTTCACGCCCGCTCCGGCGAGCCACGCGGTAAAGCCGGCCGGGTTGTGGTCGCGGCCGCTCGCGCCTTTTTGAAAGGTGGGCATGCGACCGAATTCGGTACACCAAACGACCAGCGTGTCGTCGAGCAGACCGCGCTGTTTGAGATCGGTGAGGAGCGCGGCGGTGGGCTGGTCCATGACTTCGCCGTGCTTCACGTATTGCTCGGCGAGCACCTTGTGACCGTCCCAATTGCTCACGCCTTCGCCGCCGGTCTGATAGGCGCCGTTGAAGAGCTGCACAAAGCGCACGCCCTTTTCCACGAGCCGGCGAGCGAGGATGCAGTTGCGCGCGTAGGCGGCCTTGAGATTCTTCACGGGGCTGCCCGCCTGGTCGGCGCCATACATTTTCAAAACGTGCGCAGGCTCGGAGGAAATGTCGGCGACCTCCGGGACGGAAAGCTGCATGCGCGCAGCGAGTTCGTAGCTGGAGATGCGCGCGGCGAGTTCGGAGTCGCCGGGGAAGCGCTCGAGGTGATGCCGGTTCTGCGCGATGATGAAAGCGCGTGTCGCCTCGTCCGTCGCCGGGGCAAACGCGGACGGACGCGCGAGGTTGCGGAGCGGCTTGGACGCATTGAAGTCGGTGCCTTGATACGCTGCGGGGAGAAAGCCGGGGCCCCAGAAATTGCCGGCGGATTGCGGCGCGCCGCGCGGGTCGGGGATGGCCACGTAGGCGGGCAGCGTGTCGTTTTCGCTGCCCAGCGCGTAGCTCGTCCACGCGCCCATGCGGGGGAAGCCATCGAGCGTGAAGCCCGTGGCCATGAAGTTTTCGCCGGGGCCGTGCGTGTTCGTTTTGCCCGTGAGCGAATGGATGAAGCACATCTCGTCGGCCAGCGCGCCGAGCTGCGGGACGAGATCGGAAACCATCTTGCCGCTCTGCCCGCGCGGGCGGAACTCCCACGGGCTCTTGTGCAAATTCCCCTGCTCGCCTTGAAAGGTGATGAGTCCCGCCGCGCCCGGCATCGGCTGACCGTGGCGCTTGGTGAGTTCGGGTTTGAAATCAAACGTGTCCATCTGGCTCACGCCGCCGGAGCAGAAGATCATGAGCACCCGCTTCGCCCGCGGCGCAAAATGCGCGGGCCGCGCGGCGTTCGGGTTGGCGGGATTGATCTCCGGTCGAATCGGCGCGCCGAGCGCGTGCCCGCGCCCGAGCAAATGCGCGAGCGCGATGCCGCCGAGCCCGGTGGCGGTGTGGGCGAGGAAACCGCGGCGGTTAAGGAATGGGTGCATGGCTCAGGGAGTCAGTCCGAGTTGCGCACGCGCGAGTGCCAGCGTGGTGTTGGCGAGGCGAAAGCCATGTTGCCGGAGGGCGGCTGCCGTGGCGTCGAAATCCAGCAGCCCCCGCCGATGGCCTTCCGTGACGAGCCCGAGCACGCCGCGCATCCGCAAACCCAACGCCGCGGCCACAGACCGACCGCGCTTCTCGTCCAGCAGGAGGAGGCTGCTGGGGCGGAAATGCCAGGCGAGCGAGATCGCCGCCGCCTCTCCGGCATCCAGAGAGGCAGTTTCCGGGAGCGCCTTGGGTTCATCCGCAGCCACTTTGAAAAATGCCGGCGGACTGGACATGGCCTCGCGCAGACTCGGCGGCGCTCCGGGATGAAGACACTCGCGCAGCACCGCCCCGGGGACGATGACCTCCTTGAATAGCGACTCCAAAACGTCGAGCCGTCCTAGCAGCGCGAGGTAGCAGAGGACGGACGTATCGCTGACGACCACCGTCATGGGTCAATCGGAGCAAGTTCGGCGGCGAGTGTCTCCGGTGCGTAATCCGGCCAGGTGCCAAACGACGCGAGAAACTCCTGCGCTTCCCAGCGCGAAGAGAAGCTCAGTAACTCGGCCACTTGCGCCAGCGACAAGGCCCCATGCCGGTAACCTTCCAGCGCCAGACCTTCCAGCGCGGCACGGTCGAAATTCGGAAGCCGCTTCCGGAGGATTTCGGAAAGCGAGGGCGAGATGGGAAGGTCAACGGTCACGGTGACGGAAGCGTAGCAGCGGCCCATGAGTGCGTCGAGAGCGGGTCAGCTAGCCCGGTTAAAACACAAAAAGAAACTCGCTCGTGTTGTAGAGCGCGCGGGCGAAGGACGGGAGGCCGTGATCGCGGATCATCGCGGCGGAATTGCCCAGCTCGAGGGCATCGGGCGGGCGGGCGTAGAAAAGGCGGAAGGCCAGCGCGGCCTGCGCATCCGGCATATCACCAGCCTCGGCAGCGAGACGTTTCGCGAGGAGGTCCGCCTGCTGGAGGACGAAGGTGCTGTTGAACAAATTCAGTGCCTGGAGCGGCGTGTTCGAGCGGCTGCGTTTGGGCATCACCGCGCCCCCGTCGGGGCAGTCGAAGGAGCCAAAGACGCTGTCGGTCGTCTGGCGGATGCGGAACTGATAGACCATGCGGCGGAACTCCGCGGGCGTGTATTTCTCCTTCGGGAAATAGTGCATCACGTTTTCCTCCACCACATCCATGAGGTAGAAACCGGGGCCGCCCATTTTCAAATCCAGCGCGCCCGAGACGGCGAGCATCGAGTCGCGGATGGCCTCGGCCTCGAGCCGGCGCGGGGTGTAGCGCCAGAGCAGGCGGCCATCGGCATCCATTGCGGCGGCGGCGCGCGGGGCCGAGGATTGCCGGAACGCGGCCGAGAGCAGCATCAGCCGCTGGAGGTGTTTCACCGACCAGCCGCTGCGGACGAATTCATCGGCGAGCCAGTCGAGCAGTTCGGGATGCGTCGGGCGACTGCCGTTGGCTCCGAAATCGCTCGGCGTATCCACGAGCCCGGTGCCAAACGTGTATTGCCACAGCCGGTTCACCATCACCCGCGCGGTGAGCGGATTCTGCGGACTCGCGATCCACTCGGCGAGTTTCACGCGCCGCGCCTGCTCGGGCTCGTCCACGGCGAGGCCGAGCGTGCCGACGACAGACAGCGCATCCGGCGCGACGACCTCGCGTTTCTGCATCGGCTCGCCGCGATAGAGCCGGTGCGTTTTTTCCGGTTTGGAAAACGTGCCCACCCAGCCTTTCTGCGAGCCGCTGGATTTCGCCAGACGCTTTTGCACCGCGGCCAGTTCGGCCTGCACCGCGCGCGCGGCGTCGGCATCGGCGGGCGCGAGCCGGGCGAGATATGCGCCGGCGTCCGCCTTGCCATTGAAAGGCGCGCTGTCATCGGACTTGCCGACCGTCTGCCACTTTCCCGGTTCCGTCGCCGCTTCGATGACGTATCGCGTCGGCACGCGGTCGCTGAATTTCCCATCGCGCGCCCGGCCCCAGACGATGCGACCGATGCGCGCCCGCGCGGGCAAATCGATCTGCACCCAGCCCTTCCCCGGCGTATTGGAAGTCCAACTGCGGTCGTTCCCAAACTGCCCGTCGTTGATGTGCTCCAGCTTGTGCATCGCGAAACCCGGCAGCGTGCCCGACGCCGACGCCTTCCCGCCGGGCGCCACGTTTTTCCCCGCCTCGTCAAAGATCTCCAACTCATCGATGCACGGCTCCGCGCTGTTCGTCGCGAGGATCGTGAACCGCACCGCCACCGCATCCACCGGCGCGAAAATTTCCTCGTTCAGCTTCGCATTCACCGCCGGCCGCAGCGCCGTCGTGCCGGCCACCGCCTTCCTCCGAAACTCCTCCACCTTGGCCGCCAGCGCCACCGCCTCCGCCCGCGCCGTCGCGAGTTCCTTTTCCGCCGCCGCGTCCAGCTTCCGCCGCACCGGACGCTCGCCGTGCTTCACCCCCGCGAATACCGCCTGCATCGCGTAATAATCCTTCTGCGGCACGGGATCGAACTTGTGATTGTGACACCGCGCGCAGCCCATCGTGATGCCGAGAAACGCCGTCCCCGTTGTGTTCACCATGTCCGCAAGTTCGTCCTGCCGCTGCGCCAGCGTGAGATTGATATCCGGGCTTTTCACGATGTCGTGCGGCCCCGCGACGAGGAAACCCGTCGCCGCATCCGCGCCCAGCGCATCGCCCGCGAGCTGCTCCCTGATGAATTCGTCGTAGGGCTTGTCCGCGTTGAACGACTCCACGACCCAGTCGCGATAATGGAACGCCGTCTTCCGCTCCCGATTCGTCTCGAAACCGTTCGAGTCCGCGTAGCGCACCACATCCATCCAGTGCCGCGCCCAGCGCTCGCCGTAGCGCGGACTCGCCAGCACGCGTTCCACCAGCCGCGCGTAGGCCTCGGGCTGCGCGTCATTTTGAAAAGCGGCCACTTCCTGCGGAGTCGGCGGCATCCCGTGCATCACGAGATACAGCCGGCGAATCAGCGTCGCCTTGTCCGCCGCCGGCGACATCGCCAGCCCCTTCTCCTGCAGCTTCGCGAGCACGAAGCCATCAATCCCCGCGCCCGCCGGACGCCGCACCGGCTGGAACGACCAGTGGTCCGTCTTCAGCTTCAGCGAAGCCGCCGCCTCCTCCGCTCCCGGCATCTGCGCCCCGCCATCGATCCACATCCGCAGCACCGCCACCTGCTCCGCCGTCAGCCGCGCACCCTTTGGCGGCATCACCTCCTTCGGGTTCTCGTGAGTCACCCGCTTGATGAGATAGCTCTCCGCACTTTTCCCCGCCACGACGAACGGCTCCCCCGACTCCCCGCCCCGCAAAATCCCCACCGCCGAATCCAGCCGCATCCTGCTCTTCTGCTTTTCCTCCCCGTGGCAGTCAAAGCAGTGCTCCTCCAAAATCGGCCGCACCTCGCGTACAAAGTCCACCGCGGCCCCGGACGCCATAGAAGCGCCAAAAACCAACCAGCAGATGCATGTGATCGCCTTCATTTTCGTCAGTCTCCAATCGCGCGAGCCGCGATTGCTTTGACCAATACTCACCCCAGCCCCGCGCCGATCAATCCTCCTTTCGCCGAAAGCGCCCTGCCGAGCCGGGGCGCGGTCGCTCGGCGGCGGCGCGCGGTGGGTGGGAAAGGAGGTGGTCCCGGGCGGCTGCGCTCCGGCTTCATGGGTTATTTCCTGCGGCGTCCTTTCGGTTCCGCGCGCTCCTCCAGCAGCCGCTGCTCGCGGATGAGTTCCACCCGCAACTGCTCCTCTGTCGGCAGCACCAGCTTGTAGCGCGTGGCGAAGAGCTTCTCGTTTCCGTGCAGCACCGAGTAGCGCACGATGTCGCGCGGCGATGGCGGCAGCTCCGCGATTTTCTCGTCCGCCTCAGCCCGCACCGCCTTGCGGTCTTTGCTCGAAAGCAGCCGCTCGTAGTAAAGCCGCGACACCTGCCGCTCCAGCGCCCGCGAACTCCA
>CAIQUL010000058.1 GCA_903874975.1 uncultured Chthoniobacter sp.
ACGCCCCGTCCGCCGAACCACGGACGAGGGCGTCCGTCGGACAATCGCGGACGGGGCGTCCGCGCCACGCGGCTGAGCAGCCACGCGCCAAGTGTCGCCGCGGCGGCGAAACCCAGCGACGCGGCGAGGTCATTCGCGAGGACGAAATTTTCCGCGACCGCGCGGCAGCCGGCGGCAGCCTGCGCCGTCACCCAGACCAGCGGCCAGCCGCAGGCGAGCAGCGCCGTGCCGCCGAGATAGGCGAGGAGCGCGGGACGCGCGATCCGACCGGGCGCTTTCCCGCCGCCACCTTGCGCCCCGGCCAGCGCGGGTGCGCGCAGGATGCACGCGAGCACCGCGATCTCGATGCCGAGCGGCAGCGCCGCCAGGCGCAGCGATTCCCCGAGTGCGAGGCCGCCGGCCTGGGCGTCGAAGAGCGCGACCGTCCACGTTTTCAAACTCCACAGCGACGCCAGCTCGAAGTCCGTGAAGGCGAACAGCAAGACCAGCCCGCCCGCGATCCACGGCGCGCGGCCCGCGCCGCGCAGGCGGAAGCTCCAGCGTTCCCAGCGTGAGCGCGCGAGCAGTGCGTGGGCGTGAACCGCCTCGGGCGACATCGCGGGCGGGACGAAATGGAGGATGAGCGCGGCGACGGGGACGAGCTTGAGCATGAGCGCGACGCAGTAGAGCGCGCTGGTCGCGCCGGGCACGGTCAGGAGCCGCAGGGCGACGTGCGAGTAGGCGTAGCTGACGAGCAGCGCCGGCGTGAGCAGCGGCGCGAGGAGCAGCGCCCACACGAGCGTGCGCTGCCGCCCGTGCGTGTGAGCGAGGAGCCGCGCGAGCGACGGCGCAAGCAGGAGCGCGAGGCCGGCGATGGCGAGCGCGCGCGCTGCGCCTTCGGCGGTCTGTACGGTGAGGGTCATTGGACGTATTCCGCTTTCAGCCAAGCGAGACATTCGTTGCGGGCGGGCAGCAGATTCGCCAGCGGCACGGCGTCCGCCGTCCAGCCGCGCAGTTCGCGGACCTCGGCGGGCACTTGCTCCTCGGGCACCGGGCCGAGGGGAATCTGGCGCGACTTTGAGCGGGCGAGCGCGAGTTCGGTTTCGGCGGAGAGGAGGAAATCGACGAACCGCCGCGCGTCGGTTTCGCGCCGGGTGCCGCGGATGATCGCGACGGTATTCGGAATGCAGATCGTCGCGCCGTCGTCGAGTTGCACGGGGCGCATGATCACGGGTTGGCCGGCGTCCTTCGCCTGGAAGAAATCATCCGTGTCGGTGAAGCCCGCGTCGCACGCGCCGTTGGCCACGGCGTCTTTCACCGCGGCGTTGCCGCGCAGTTCGCGGACTCCGCGCGCGCGCCAGTCGCGGTGCCAGGCGATGGTTTTCTCACGACCCTGGCGCTGCCAGAGCACGGCGTAGTGGGTGAGCGTGGTGCCGTAGAGCGGCTTGGCGATGGCGAAGCGCGCGAGGTCGAAGGGCGCGGCTTTCTGCGCCTGCGAAATCTCCACGCGCATCCGCGCGGCGAAGCCGGTCCAGTGGCCGTCGGCGTCCTTGAAATTCGCCGGGATGCGCTGCCAGCCGGGGCCGCGATACGGCGCGAGGATGCCTTTCTCCTGCAAGTCGAGCGTGCCGAGCAGTTCGTTGTTCCAGAAGACGTCGCAGCGCGGGGCGTCTTTTTCGCGGACGAGGAGTTCGGTGAGGCCGAGGGATTTCGTGGCCTCGGTGTCGTAGCGCGCGGCGACGGGGATGCCGGTCTGGCGGGTGAAGTCGCGGAGGATGGACTCGGCGTAGATCGAATCGTGCGCGCAATAGACGGTGAGGCGCGGCGGGCCGCTGCGGTGGTAGAGCCACGCGCCGGTGAGTGCGGCGAGCAGGAGGAGGGGAAGAAGGCGGCGGGTCATAAAAAACTCCAACCAGCCACCGCCTTCGCCCGCGAATAATTAGCGGTCCTTCGACTGCGCTCCGCAAAGACTCCGCTCCGCTCAGGATGACGGTTGGGGAGGGGCGCGCGCACGCGGATGACGCCGCTCACTTGGCCGGCTTCTCCGGCAGGGTGTCGAAGTATTTTTTGATCGCCTCGTGGTAGCCGGGGGGCACCTGCTCCTGCTGGATGGCCTCGCTGACGCCTTGTTTCACGCGCTGGACGTGGTCGCGGTATTCGGCGGCGCGGGCGCCGGTGTCGCCGACTTCCTTGGTTTTCCATTCGAGGAGCATCTTGCCGCCGGTGAGCTGGGAGTTGGATTTCTCGGTCTTGAAGCCGGTTTTCGTCGTCTCGTCTTCCGGGCGTTTCGCGCCATTGCCGATGCCGGGACCGTTGCCGGAGTCCTGGCCCTCTCCGTCGGATTGCCCGAGCCCGGCCATCTTCTCGCGGAAAAGTTTCTCGAAATCCGCCATGCCGTTCGCGCCTTTGGCCTCCGCGCCGTCGAGCTTCCCCTGCCCAGCGAGCTGCTTGGCCGTTTGCAGATTCTTGAGCGCGTCTTCGAGCGCCTTGCCGTCCTGGATGGCCTGCGCGAGCTGCTTCAGCTCCTCCGCGCCGAGCTGGAGCGATTCCTGCGCAGCCTGCGCGGCGTCCTTCGCCAGGTCGTTGATTTTCGCCAGGTCGAGCTGCTGCATCGCGCGCTCCAGCGCGGCGGCGACCTGCGGCGAATTCATCTCCTGCTTCATGGCCTGCGCGAGTTCGTTCAGCTGCTCCATGAGCTGCTCCTGCGCGGCGCGTTTCTCCGCGCCGTCGGGCAGCGCGGCGAGTTTGCGGAGGGCGTCGCGCAGATCGCCGAGTTCCTTTTTCCAACCGCTCACGTCGCCCTTCTTCAGCTCGTCGCGCAACTGCTGCAGCTTCTTCAGATCCGTCGCGCCAAAACTCTGCGCGGCCTTGTCGAGCGGCTTCAGGTCGCTGGTCACTTTGCGCCACAGCTCGCCGATCTCCTTCTGCTCTTCGCCGAGTTTTTTCAGGTTGCCCTCGCGGTCCTGCGGCTTGGCTTCCTTGAAAACCTTGTCGAGCTGCTGGAGCGCGAGCTTCACCTGCTCGGACTGCCGGTCGCCGGTCTCGGCGAGCTGCGCGCTGCGGAGCGCGGTCATCTTTTTGGTTTGTTCCAGTTTTTCCTCCAACTGCGCGGTTTTTTTGCGCTGTTCGGTCTTTTTGAATGGATCGAGCTGCGGCAGGAAATGAATGGCCAGAAAGAGCATGGCGAGCGCCGCGAAGAGGTCGCGCGCGCCGCGCTGCCAGCGGAACGGCACGACCTGCGCGGCGCGGAGTTTTTCCGCCTGCTCCTCGGCTTGCCCGACGACGATGGGCGCAAACTCGCCCGGCGCTTCGGCGATCATCGCCGCGGTGAGAAACAGCTCCTTGCCGCCGGTCCGCGTGTCGATGAGCCGCGCGACCGTTTTCGCCGAAGCGCGCCGCGCCAGGACCAGCGCCACGAGCAAGGCGGTCGCCGGGACCGCCGCGAGCGTCGCCGGCGTGAAGCGATCCGGGATCAGCCCGAGCAACCGCGCCGCGAGGAGCAACGCGAGATAGAGCGCGGCGCAGACCAGCAGCGCGACATGAAACCGCCCGCCGAGCGCGGCGACAAACTGCCGCGCGGAGGTCTGCCGCATCAATCGCTGGGTGTTGTTCATGGGCTGGCGATGCCGGGAAAGTAGCTTGGGCTTTAACCCAAAGTCACGGGGCAGTTCGGGCTAAAGGCCAAGCTCCTTTCCGGCGCACGATTGAGTTGCGGCGCTGCGGGCGCTCCGGCACGCTGCGCCGCTCATGCAAGAGCCCACCAAGTCTTCCTCTCTCGCGCTCACGATTGGCGCGCTCGGCGTGGCCTACGGCGACATCGGCACGAGCGTCCTCTACGCCTTCAAGGAGTGCCTGCATCACGGCCACTTTCACACCCAGCGGGAAATCATCGGCGTGCTGTCGCTGATCATCTGGAGCCTCACCATCCTCGTCTCGGTGAAGTATATCGCCGTCGTCACGCGGGCCGATAACCACGGCGAAGGCGGGATCCTCGCGCTGCTCTCGCTGGCCTTTCCGAAGGAGTCGAAAACCGGCGGCGTGGCCGGCGGTATCATCCTCGTGGTGGGCATCGCCGGGGCCGCGCTGCTCTACGGGGATGGCGTCATCACGCCGGCCATCTCCGTGATCTCCGCGGTGGAGGGCCTGCTCACGGCCGAGGCGATCAAGCCCGTGATCCAGCCCTTCATCATTCCGCTCACCATCGGCATCTTGGTGGGGCTTTTTGCGGTGCAATCCAAGGGGACGGCGGCGCTCGGAAAATGGTTTGGGCGGATCATGCTGCTGTGGTTCACGGTGCTGGCCACGCTGGGGATTTACCAGATCGCGCAGAATCCCAGCGTGCTGACAGCGCTCAATCCGCTGGAGGCCGTTCACTTCCTGACCCATCACGGCAAAATGTCGCTCATCATCATGGGCGGCGTCTTCCTCGTGGTCACGGGTGGCGAATCCCTCTACGCGGATCTGGGCCACTTCGGCCGGCCGGCCATCGCCCGCGCGTGGGCCTTCCTCGTTTGCCCCTCGCTGATGCTCAACTATCTCGGGCAGGGGGCGCTCGCACTTTCCGATCCCGCCTCGCACGGCAACCCCTTCTTCAACATGGCGCCGCCCTGGGCGCTTTACCCGCTGGTCGCGCTGGCGACGACGGCTGCGGTCATCGCTTCGCAGGCGCTGATCTCGGGGGCATTTTCCCTCACGATGCAGGGCATCCAGATGGGCTACATCCCGCGCATGGAGATCCGCCACACCTCGCAGGAGGCGCACGGGCAAATCTATGTCCCGAAGATCAATGCCCTGCTCGCCATCGGCTGCGCGGCGCTGGTCATCGGCTTCGGCAGCAGCAGCAAACTCGCCAACGCTTACGGGATCGCGGTGACGCTCACGATGATGGCCACGACCACGATCTTTTACTTTGCCGCCCGCCGGGTCTGGAAGTGGAGCGTGCAACGCGCCGGGCTGACCTGCCTGCTTTTTGGCTCCCTGGAGTGCGTCTTCCTCGCCGCCAATGCGCTGAAAATCCCGCACGGCGGCTGGTTCCCGCTGGTCTTCGGCGCGCTCGTTTTTACCGTCATGCTCACGTGGAAAGACGGGCGGAGTCTGCTCCGGGAGCGGCTCCCGCCGGGCATGCCGCTGGACGATTTCATCGCCTCGATCAGCATGGCCGGCACGCTCGAAGAGCAGCACAAACTGCATCGCAGCCAGGGCACGGCGGTCTTTCTCGTCGGCAATCCGAACGGCACGCCCAACGCGCTGATCAAAAACATCAAACACAACCAGATTCTCCACCGGCAAAACATCCTGCTGACCATCGTCTCGGACTCCGGCCGGCCGTATGTGCCGCCGGAAGAGCGGGTCGAGGTGAGCGATCGGACGGAGGGTTTCTTCCGGGTCATCGCCAGCTTCGGCTTCATGGAGAATCCGAACATCAACGAAGTGATCCGCGCCGCGGGCGAAAAGGGCTTGGACATCCATCGCGACAAGACCACGTTTTTCGTCGGAAAGGAGCGCATCATGGTCACGGCCAGAGCGGGCATGGCGATCTGGCGCGAGCACCTTTTCGCCTTCCTCAGCAAGAACGCCGAGAATGCCGCGGACTTTTTCCAACTCCCACCCGACCGGGTCTACGAGGTGAGCCAGGTGGTGGAAATATGACTGCCGCTCGCGGCCGACGCGCTAGTCCCCGAAGCTGATGCCGACCGCGCGGCAGGTCTGGACCATTTGGCAGTCGGGGAGGACGAGCTTGATGCGGTGGACGGCGTCGGCGATGGGGACGCTGCCGACTTCGTAATTTTGGTAGCTGACCATCTCGCCGAGTTTGCCTGCGGCAATCATCTCCACGGCGTGGACGCCGAAACGGGTGCCGAGGATGCGGTCGAGCGTGGTCGGGGCGCCGCCGCGCTGGAGGTGGCCGAGGACGCAGGTGCGCGTCTCTTTTTTGGTCCGGTGCGCGACTTCGTTGGAGACGACCGCGCCGATGCCGCCGAGTTTGAATTCACCCTCGGTGGCGGTGGAGCGGAAGCGTTCCTTGCCATCGGTTTCGCAGGCGCCCTCGGCGACCACGATGAGGGTGCTGAGGCAGCCCTCAGCATCGCGCTTTTTCACCGCGGCGGCGACGCGCTCGTGGCAAAACGGAATCTCCGGGATGAGGATGATGTCGGCCCCGCCGGCGAGTCCGCCGTAGAGGGCGATCCACCCGGCGTGCCGGCCCATGACTTCGATGACCATGATGCGCTTGTGGCTGCTGGCGGTGGTGTGGAGACGGTCGAGGGCATCGGCCACGCAGGCGACGGCGCTGTCGAAGCCGAAGGTCATGGCGGTGGCTTCGAGATCGTTGTCGATGGTCTTCGGGACGCCGATGACGGGGATGCCGGCTTCGTGGAGTTGCTGCGCGGTGGTGAGCGAGCCGTCGCCGCCGATGCAGATGAGCACGTCGATCCGCAGCGCGGCGAGGGTGCGCTTGGTCTGCGCGAGGACGGCGGGCGGGACGTGGCTGCGGTTGCTGCCGTCGCCGACTTTGGTGATGAAGTGGCCTTTGCTCGTGGTGCCGAGCATGGTGCCGCCGAGGTGCATGATCCCGGCGGTGTTGGCGCGGGTGAGAGCCATCGAGTCGCCGCCTTCGGGGAGGAGGCCCTCGAAGCCGTCGTGAAAGCCGATGACTTCCCAGTCGAGATTGGAGGCGGCGCGGACCACGCCGCGGAGGACGGCATTGAGGCCGGGGCAATCGCCGCCGCTAGTGAGGATGCCGATGCGTTTCATAGGTGTGGAGATGAGGTTTGGTGTCTTGCTCCCAATCTTCCTCTTCCGCCTCTTGCCGACGGCAAATGAGGAAGATTAAGCGGAAGCGGAAGATTAATTAGCGGGGCGGTTGCCATCCTTTTGTCGGGCGGCCCGCGGCGGCCCAGGAATCGTAGAGCCGCCAGCCGCGCTGGAGGAGGCCGGATGCGACGTTGAAACGGTCGGCGCTGCCGAGCACGACGACATTCAGCCGACGTGGGGTGATGATGTGCTCGTCGCCTTGCTGGCGGGATTCCGGCGCTCTGGCTGCGGAAACGATGATGCACTGGCCGGCGCGGGCGGTGGCGCCGGTTTTCACGCCGTCGATCGAGCTGCGTCCGAGCAGTTCGTTGGTGTTGCGGAGGAGGTAGGAGGAGGGTTCGCCGGCGGCGGTGGTGAGGGTGATCTTGCGTTCCTTTTGCGAGACGTAAAAGCGGAAGGCCGTGCTGGCCATCGCATAGGTGGTGAGCTTGGCGAGGTCGGCGGCGGTGGAAACGGGGACGCT
The DNA here is from genome assembly GCA_903874975.1 of uncultured Chthoniobacter sp. Taxonomy (GTDB): domain Bacteria; phylum Verrucomicrobiota; class Verrucomicrobiia; order Chthoniobacterales; family Chthoniobacteraceae; genus Chthoniobacter. Next base: position 7,256 of record CAIQUL010000058.1, read on the forward strand.
CCGCTCGAGGTGGTCGAGGCCGTGGGCATTGAGGAACCGGGTCTGCAGCATGCCGAGCTGCCGCGCGAGCGCGTTCATCTGCGCGGCGAAGGCAGTGGTGGGCGGCAACTGTCCGTCGCGGAGTTCCGCGCCGACATGCTCGGCGAGGGTCTCGGCGGCCAGGTTGTCGGACTGCATCAGCGCGGCGTAAATGAGGTCGCGCAGCGAGCATTGGTCGCCCGGCTGGAAACCCACGCCTTGCGGGGTCCCGAGGCGCCCGGCGGTCGTCGG
>CAIQUL010000059.1 GCA_903874975.1 uncultured Chthoniobacter sp.
CGCCCACGCCTTGCCATCCCAGCGCGCGGCATACAGGTCGTAGCCACCCGCGCCGCCCGCGCGGTCGGAGGCAAAGAAGAGCGTGCGGCCATCCTGCGAAAAGGCCGGCCCGCGCTCGTTGGCCGGGCTGTTGATCGCGGCCACAGGCTCCGGGCGCGACCACACGCGGCCATCCCAGCGCGCGAGATACAGCTCCGCGTTCTTGCCGGCGGCTTCGTCCCAGCGCACCAGTACCATCATCGTGCCGTCGGGCGAAAAGGCGGCCTCGACGCGCCCGCCGGGCTGGTTCACCGGATCGGCCACGGCGGGTGCCTGCGGGTCGCGTTGCTCGGTGAAATTGTTCGGCTTCGGATCCTCCCACAGAACGCGCCGCGCTTTCTCCTCCTCGACGCCGACCTTGGTGCCGGCGTTGTCGGTGAAATACGCCCACACTTCCTCGCGCAGCTTGCCCTGGATCACCCAGGCCAGCGCCGCGAACAGCGCCAGCGCGGTGAGCGCGAGGAGCACCCGACCGATGCTGCGGCGCGCTTTGACCGGACGTGGTTTTTCGGCGCTCATGATGTCGGTGCCCCGGCGGCTTCCTTCGGGGCGGTCGGTGTTTCCTCCACGGGCACTGGACGCAGCGCGCGGATGGCGAGGTAAACGAACGCGACGAGCGCGAGCGCGGCGGCGATGAGCCAGAGGAGGTTGCTGCGCAACCATTCGCCGGGGGGCATCTTGGAGTAGTCGAACTCCCGTACGACGCGTTGGCTTTTCGCGCTGAAAAGACCGGCGGCGGCGCCGTCGCGGGTGGAATTGAAAAGGAGATGGAAGCCGGCATTGCGCACCGCGGGATCGATCTCGTCACCCGCGCTGTTGACCTCGGGGCCGAGGTTGACCGGCGCGGTCGGCGCGTCGCTGCTGACGCGCGCGCGGTAGATGTCCGCCCCGCCGAGCCCGCCCGCGCGGCGCGAGGTGAAATACAGGAAGTCGCCGTGGTCGGTGACGACCGGCGCGGTGTCGTCGGCGGGCGAGCTGAGGACCGCGAGATGTTTCGCGTGGCGGAACATCGGCGTCTTGGGCAGCGCTTCGCCGTCGATGGTGTTCGGGTTTGGCCCCGCCGCCGGGTCCGGCTCGAACCCGAGGCCGTAGAGCGGCGAGTAGCGGTAGTGCGCCTCGAGGCAGAGCGTGACGAGCGCCGTGCCGATCACCGGGCCCATCCCGCCGGCGTGCGGTCCGGCTGGAGTCCACGAGCCGTCCCCGGCCTGCGCCTTGAGAAACTCGACGTGCATCTTCTCCTTCCATTCGCGCCACAGCGGCCCCTGATGCTGATAGGCCGCGAGGGTGCCGTAGTAGGTGTAATAGACATCCTGCAGCTTGAAGCCCGTGGATTTGGTAATGAGCGCCGACTCGAACGCCCGCGCCGCGTTGGCCGACGCGCCGTGCAACTGCGCGCAGAAAAATCCGACCGCATCCATGGCGTTGCCGCCGCGAGCGCCCTTGCCGGGCGCATTCGTATAGCCATACGCACCGCCGTCCGTGCCGCCGCTGACGAACTTGAGAAATTTCGCCACGCCCGCCTTCGTTTTTTCCGGCACCGGAATGCCGGACATCTCCGCGCTGGCCAGCGCCATGACCATCCAGCCAGTCACCGAAAGGTCGCCGGCTTCGCGGGGCACATAGCGCCAGCCGCCTCCCTCGTGCTGCGAGTCCGTGAGGAACTCGATCGCCGCCATCACGCGCGGTCGCAGCGCAGTATCCTTGGTCACGCCATAGGCTTCGACCAGCGCGAGCGTGGCGATGCCCTGATCATACATCCCCTGGCCCGGCGGACGGGGCCCCCGCAAATCTCCCGTGGCGACATTTTGCTGGCTGAGCAGCCAGTCGAGCCCGCGCTTCACGTTGTCCCGGTATTTGCAATCGACGTCGTGGCGTTCGCCGCGGCCATAAAACGCGAGCAGCGAAAACGCGGTCGCAGCAACATCGTGACCGGCCGTGCCTTTGTTTTTTCCGAGATCCCACCGTCCGTCCGGCTCCTGAGTTCCGGCGAGAAAGGCGAGCGCCTTGCCCACCGCCGCCTCGGTCTCCGGTGAGCCGCCGAGTTTCGCCATCACTTCGGGATTCGCCAGCGCCCCCTGGCGCAGCGAGTAGAGCATGCTCAACTGGTGCTCGACCAGCAGCTCGACCGACGTGTCGCCCGCGATGTCGGCGGAGTAAATGTCGAAGTCCACCTTGCGGTCGTTGACGTTCTCCAGCAGCGCGGCCGCGACTGCGGCGGCAGCAGCTTCCTTCTCGCCGATGCCGACGACGGGGTGCGGACGGTTCGAGGCAAAGTAGAGCACGATGCCATCGGGCGATGGCGCGGGGTCCGTCTCGTCGAAGGGTGTATTGACCCGCTCGGTCAGCGGCAGCGGCCAAGCGTATTCCGCGCCGTCCCATTTCGCGACCCAGATGTCGTAGCCGCCGCGTCCGCCGGGCCGGTCGCTGGTGAAGTAAAGCAGCTTGCCGTCGCCGCTCAGCGCCGGCGCGGTTTCGTGGAACTTGCTGTTCAGCGCGCGTATGGGTCGCGGCGCGCCCCAGTTGCTCCCATCCCACACGCGGAGGAAAAGGTTCGCGTCTCCGCCCGCGGTGCCGGTGGTGTAGATCATCCGCGTTCCGTCGGCGGAGATGGTCGGCTGGCGGATGTCGTCCGCGGGGGCGATGCCTTCGCCTGCCGGCGTCGCCTTTTCCCACAGCACGTAACCCGGCCGCACATCCCGCGCGACCTGCTCGAACGCCACTTGGTCCGTGTATTTATACCAGCGCTCCGGGCGCAGATACCACCAGGTCCAAACCACCCCGGTGAGCAGCAGCGCCAGCGCGCTCCACGCGTAGATTTTGTAACGCCGCGCGCGGGTCAGGCCGAGGAAGGCCTTGCGCGGAGCTGCGGATGCGTTGGCGGGCGTGTCGGACACGGGCTTCTACTTCTCGGTTTTCACCGCGATGTTTGCCTTCGGCACGCCGACGTGGCGGCAGATGGACATGACGTTGGCGAGGTAAAGGTGCTTGGCGTCCTGGTCGCTGCGGATGAGCACCTTGATGTCGGGCTTTTTCGCCACTTCGTCGGCCATCCACTTTGTGATGTTCTCCTCGGTCACCTGCTTGCCCATCACGATGTAAGAGCCGTCCTTGCGGATGTTGATGTTGATGAGGTTGCCTGCCGACTGGGTCAACGCCTGGTTCCTTGCGTCCACCGGCAGATTCACCGTGTGGTCGATCTCCTCCTCCTTGAACGTGGTGGTGACGAGGAAGAAAATGAGCAGCAGGAAGATCAGATCCATCATGCTGGTCATGCTGATCAGCTCCTCGGTGCTCTGGCGGTGTCGGCGGCGGCAGTTCATGACTTCGCGGGAGGGGGAGTCAGCCGGGCGTGTTTGACGACAAACTCCGTGCCCACCTCGTCGATGTGGTCAATCGCCCGGTCCGCCCGGCTGGAAAGCCACTGGAAAAGCAACAGCACCGGGATGGCAATGGTCAGACCAGCGGCGGTGCTGACGAGCGCCTCGTAAATGCCGGTCGCGAGGTCCGAGGTCTTGGCCGCGCCGCCGCTTTCGGCCGTGGCCTGGAAGGAATCAATCATGCCGTAAATCGTCCCGAGCAGACCCAGCAGCGGGCTGACGCTGGCAATGAGGGAAAGCGGGCGCAGACTGCGCGTGATTTTGTCGGCCTCGCGCGCACCTGCGTCCTCGATGGCCTTGCTCACCGCCTGGTAGCCCTCGTTCCGCCATTGGATGCCCGCCTTGAAAACGTGGCCCGCAGCACCTTTCGACTCGTCGCAGTATTCCTCCGCCTTTTTGCCCGTGGGGTCGGAATCCCACGCGGTGGCGAGACCCGCGAGGAAGCCATCGGGCAGGATGCGATTCCGGCTCAGCGAGATGAAGCGTTCGATGCCGAGCGCGAGCGCGAGAATCGAGCCGAGGGCCAGCGGCCACATCACCGGCCCGCCCTTTTTGATGAGGGTGAACATGGTGTCCTTTTCCTTGCCGGCACCCGCGCCCGCCTCCGCGGCCTGGGCCACCGAGTGACAGGCGAGAAAGACGGACGCGCTGAGCAGGAGCGCCGCACTCCATCGCCGGATTTTCAAAAATTGAGATTGGTTTGAGTGCATGGGTTTTTCGTTGGGTGATTATTGATTGGTGCGGAGTTGGTCGAGGTATTGGCGGGCCACGGTGGCCGCGTTCTCTTTGCCATAACGGTTGACGACATCCTTGAAACTCTTGGTGGCCTCTTCGCGCTTGTTCTGCGCGAGCAGCACGCGGCCGATTTCGAGCGCGGCCTTGGCCTGCCAATCCGGGTATTTTTTGTAATTCAGTTCGAGGTTCACAAATTCCGCCATGGCCTCCTCGTATTTCTTCGTGTTGAAGAGGCATTCGCCGGCTTGGAAACGGCCCCGCACGGTCCAGAGGTCAATGATCTTCGGGTCGGCGAGCAGCTTGCGGTATTCGTTGATGGCTTCGTTGAATTTGCCGGTGTTCTCCAGCGCGAAACCGAGGCCGAAGATGGCGTTGCGCGACCAGCGGCTTTCCTTGAAGCGGTTGAGAAAATCGCGGTAAGTCCCGATGGCCTCCTTGTGCTGCTCGGTCATTGCCTGGGTTTCGCCGAGCCGCATGACGGTGCTCTCAGCCAGCGCCGCCTCGGTGCCGGGCAGCTTCGCGGCAGCGGCGAAATGATCGCGCGCCGCGACGGTTTCCTTGAGTTTCAGCCGCGATTCGCCGGCTTGGAAAAGCATGGACGCGCGCAGCTTCGACTTCGGGTAATCCGTGAGCAGCGTTTCAAAAAGTCCCGCCGCGGTCTGGTGATCGCCCATCTTGTAATGCGCACTGGCGAGCTGGATGCGGATCGGCTCCCGCAGCGTTTCGTCGGTCGTGGTCTTCAGCGTTTCCGTGAGCTGCGCGATGACCTTTTCCTGCGCGCCGCTGTCGAGGTTCAGCTCGGCGAGTTCGCTCTGCACCTTCACGATGAGCGGGCTTTTCGGATGTTTGGCGAGCAACTGGTCGTAAAGCGCGACGGCTTCCTTGTTGCGCTTCAGCGAGCGCTCGCACCACGCCCATTCGTAGAGCGCCTGGTCGGCAAATTCGGCGTCAGGATGCTTCTCGATGAAGCGCTTGAAGTACCCGGCCGCCGGTTGCCAGGTCTCCATCCGCGCGGCGGAAAGCCCCGCGTAATAAACCACGAGCGCGAGTTTCTCGTGCTGCGGGAACTGCCCGAGCATTTCGGCAAAATGTTTCGCGGCGTCCTTGAAGTTCGCCGCGTTGACCAGCGCGACGCCGTGCTGCAGGGCGGCATCCGCGCCGAGCGGATGATTGCGCGGGACTTTCGCGAAGCGCTCGCCGGCGGGCACGTGCTTGTTCTCGGAGGCATCCACCCAGCCAAGGTAATACAGCACGCGCGGCATCTGCGCCGCGGCACCCGCTTTGAAAGGCTCCTTCGCCGCCGTGTCCTCGGCGAGGAAGCGTTCGAGCGCGGCCCGCGCCAACGGGAGATCCTTCGTTTCGTAAGCAAGGCGGCCCTGCTCGGCGAGTGCGAGCGGGAGGTGCGGCGTGGGCGCGCCGTAGTCGCCGGTGAGCGTGATCAGGTATTCGAGTGCCTTGTCCTGCTGCTTGGTCCTGTCGTAGGCGACGGCCAGTTCGAGCAGCGCCGTGTCGAGGTTGGGCGCCATCGTGACCGCCCGCTTCTTGCGGTTTTTCGGCTTGCCGCCTTTGCTGATCTCAACGGGCGTTCCCATGTCCACGCGCGCGCCGACAAAATCCTCCAGCGGCGGGATCGCCTCGGTCCATTTTTCCTGGCGGAAAAAACAGTCACCGACCACGAACGACAACTGCGCGAAAAGCCGGCCCTCGGGTTTCTTCGCGAGGAGCGGCCTAGCGCTGGCAAGCGACTCCTCCCAGCGGCCCGCGAGGTGGTGAATCTGCGCGAGACGAAACTCCCCGGCGAGCGCGCTCGGGTGATCCTTGTGGGCCGCGAGAAACTCGGCGTAAGCCTTCGTCGCGTCCTCGGCGCGATTGAGCAGGAAGAGATTTTCCGCGCGCATGAACCGCGCGTCGCCCGCCAGCGGACTCTGCGCGAAGCGCTGCAACAAGGCATCGTTCACCTGCATGCTGCCGTTGAAATCCTGCAGCTTGTGCTGGCACGTCGCCCGCTGGGCCAGCACCTCATCCATCTGGCCGAACTTTCCGCGCCTCTCCACGCGCTGCAGCGCCGCCGCTGCCTTGGCCCAGTCCGGCGTCTTGCGGTTCATCTCGGCGTTCGCGTAGTCGAATTCCAGATCGTCGATGATCGGCGAGTCTTTCAGGCGCTCGAGCGCTGGCCCGAGGAGGTCCGCCGCGCGGTCGAAATTGGGCGTCTTGGCCCGCGAGTGGATGCGTGCCAGCCAAAGATTGGCCTTCGCGGCGACGAGATCTTTGCCTCCGGCCAGGGCGTTCAACTTGCCTTCGGCGCCCTTCTCCTCGCGCTCGAAAAGACAGCGCGCGATGTAGAGCTGTGCGTCCCCGACAAACTGGGCCGGTTGCCCCTTCTCGTCGGGCTTCGCGCTTTTCAGGTAGCCGGCGAAATCAGCCTCCGCCAGTTCGTATTTCTTGAGGATAAAGCGGGCGACACCCAGCCGGTATTGGCCCTCCGCAGCCTCGCTGCCGGTCATCCCCGGCAGCGCCGCCGCGAAGGCCGGTTCCGCCTTCTCGGGCTGCCCAAGCGCGGCGTAGCACTCCGCCTGGAGGTAAGCCGCGCGGGTCTTCCAAGCCGCGTCCGCCTCGGTGGCCGCGACCTTTTCGAGCACCGCCGCCGCCTCCGTGAGCTTGGTCGTTTTGTAGAAAGCAAAGCCGCGCTGATAAAGCCCGCGCCCCGCCTGGTCGGGAGCCGGCGCGTTCGCGAGCAGCTTCTCCGTCCACTCGATCACCTTGTCCCACTCCGCCTTGCCAAACGCCACGTCGCAAACCGTCGCTAGCGCCGCGGTCTTGAACTTCGGGTCCGCCAGCTTCTCCCAGCTTTCGCTGAACAGCTTCCGCGCATCCTCCGCCTTCCCCGAGTTCAGCAGGCATTGCCCTTGCAGGATGACGATGCGCTCCCGCTCGATCTCCGCGGCGAGATCCGGCTTCGCCAGCAGCGCCGCGAAATGCGGCAGCGCCTTTTCGTATTGCTTCAGCGCATAAAGACTCAGCCCCAGCCCCCGCCGCGCCATGTCCGCTTTCGGATGGGTCGGGTGCTTCGCGAGAAAGGCCTCGAATTGAGGAATCGCCACCGGGAAGAGGTTGCGATTGTAAGCCGCGTTCCCCACGTAATACTGCTCCAGCGCCGGATCCTCCTGCGCGCTGGCCGCCGGGCCAAAGGCCAGCAACGCCGCCAGCAAAAGCGTCCCACACCGCTGCGAGGTTTTGAAAAAGGGATCGGCGGTCGGCAAAGAAGGTGGCATCACGGGTTCAGGGGCGCTTCACGTAAGAACCAGCCGCGTCGTGGGATGTTAGAGGTATATTTCATCCTCCGCTAGCGGCCGAAAGGATACCGCCGCCTGCTTTTCAGTAACCGCCAAACGTCCGCATGTCCTCGTACGGATCGACCTTATAGACGCCGCGGAGCTTGATGCGCGAAGTGGCGGACGGGCGGGCGTCGGGATGGGGCGGCAGCGGACGGAGCGGCGCGCGGGGCAGCACCCCCGTGGGACCGGCCTGCGCGGAGACGACCGTGGGGGGCCCATGCGCCGCCACCGTGCCGCCCGCCTCTGGCGCGGCGGCGGCGTAGTCGGCGGGGCCGTTGTAGGTCACGAAGGTATTGATCGGCACCGTGGCCCGCCGCCCGCCGCCTTCCAGCCGCTGATGCTGGGCGATGAAAAGGTGCGGATCCCAGTAGTTCGTGAAGTCCCGCGGAAACGCGCTGCGGGCCATCCCGATGCGGAGGTTCTTGCGCAGTTCAAAGTGCAGATGCGCGTTGTACATGCCGCGGTTATTGCCGATGGTGCCGACCTTTTGCCCCCGCACGACCTGCTGGCCCTCCTGCACGAGGATGGAATCGAGATGCCCGTAAAGTGAGTCGGCATACGCGACCTGCCCGGCCTCCAAGTAGGCGTGGCGGACGATGACCACATTGCCCCAGCCGAGCCGGAAATCGCGGGCGAAAACCACGAGGCCGTGCGCCGTGGCGGTCACCGGCGCGCCGAGTTCGGTGTCGCCACCACCGGTGCCGTTCCAGTCGTCGCCGAGGTGACCGTTTGGCTGCATGCCGCGCGCGCGGTAGTAGCTCTGGCCGTCACTGCCGACCGGGCTCTGGAAGCCGTCGGCGAGTTTCACGGCAGCCGTGTCCTGCGCCATGAGAGAGGCGGTGGCGACGGTGAGGGTGGCGATGGAAAGGGGCCAGCGCATGGGAGGGAAAGCCTAGGCCGGGGTTTTCGCGGCTGGCAACCCCTCAATGCGGGGCCGCCTGATGGGCGAAAAGCAGCAGGGCCAGGCCCAGCGCGATGCGATAGATGCCGAAGCCGGTAAAGGTGTGGCTTTGCACATAACGCAGCAGCCAGCGCACGGCGAATACCGAGGCCACCGCGGCCACCACCGTGGCGATGATCAACGGTTGCCAGAGGATCACCTCTTCGTTCTTGAGCGCATCGAGCATCGTTTTCGCACCGGCCGCGCAGAGCGTCGGCACACCGAGGAGAAAGGAGAACTCCGTGGCCGGACCGCGCCCGAGCCCGAGGAGTAGCGCGAAAAGGATCGTGCTGCCCGAACGCGAGGTGCCCGGAAAAGCCACCGCCACAAGCTGCGCCAGGCCAAAGACCACCGCCAGCTTCCACGACACCTCCGTGACCGCTGTCCGCCCGCGCAGCCAAAACTCCCCGCCGACAAAAAGCACCCCGCCAATGAGCAGTGCGAGCGCAATGGGCGCGCTCGTGTCCGGCAGTGCGAGGCCGAGCTTTTTCATCGTGAGCGCCCCGACGGCGGTGATCGTGAACGCGAGCAACAGCTTCAAAAAATAGTCGCGGTGCGGCGGTTCCCGCCAGCGCTTCAGCGTCGCCAGCCGGCTGGAGAAAAGCGGCAGCGCCGCGAGGACCGCCCCGCATTGGATGACGGCGTTGAAAATCTCCGAACCGAAAAATGTCTGGTGAATGGGCTGGCCGTCGATCGACAAAAACTGCTCGGCGAGCAACAGGTGTCCGGTGGACGAGACCGGGATGAATTCGGTGATTCCCTCGATCAGGCCGAGGATGACCGCGATGAGCCAGTGCGACATAGGTTTTCGTGCAAAGTAAAAGGCAGACGCCTGTCGGGAGCGCCCGGCACGCCTCTGCCTTCGCAAAAAACAGCCCCGCTAGATCGCCACGTCGCCGCGCTCTTCGGTGCGGATGCGGATCGAGTCTTCCACCGGCATCACGAAAACCTTGCCGTCGCCGATCTTGCCCGTCTTCGCCGCCGCCACGATGGCCGCGACCGTCTTGGCCACGCGATCATCCGCGACCACGATCTCGAATTTCACCTTCGGGAGAAAATCGACCGTGTACTCGCTGCCGCGGTAAATCTCGGTGTGGCCTTTCTGCCGGCCGAACCCCTTCACTTCGCTCACCGTCATGCCCTCGATACCGACCTCGGCGAGCGCCTCCTTCACGTCCTCCATTTTGAACGGCTTAATAATCGCTTCGATCTTTTTCATAGTGTTGCGTGCATTGCTATCGGCTCGGAAGCAGATGGCAAGCCTGCCCTGAGCGCCGAAGCGAAAACTTCCGCAGCGACCCGTGATTGCCCTTGCTGGGCCGGGGGGCGAAAAGGCGCATGCGGCAACTGGCTCCCTGGCTCCCGGAATGTGCCGACGCCCGCTACGCGAACGCCGCGCGCAGCAGCGCCAGCCCCTTTGGCACCGCCGTCGCCGCCGCCTCCTTGCCTTCCATTTCGAGCGCCACGTAGCCCGTGTAGCCGGCGTCGCGTAGGATTTTCGCGATGCGTTGGTAGTCCAGGTCGAGAGTGTAAAACACCCCTCCCCCATCGTACGTCTTGGCCTGCACGAAGACCGTCTGCGGCGCGATCGCCGTGAGTTTGTCGTACGGATTTTCGAGAAAATTTCCCGTGTCCATGAGCGCGCCGAGCCACGGCGAATTGACCGCCTTCAAAATGCGCAACTGACCCTCGGGCGTGTTCGTCAGGCCCCAATGGTTCTCCAGCGCCAGCGTCACCCCGCGTTCCTTGGCGACATCCACGCATTTGTGCAGCGCGTCGATGCACCACTTGAAAGCGTCATCCTCGGTGAAGCCCCGGAGCGCCGGCTCCTGCCCGCGCGCCTTCATCAGCAAGGCAAAGTCCGCGATGGTCTTCCAGCGCCCGGCGCTCACCCGCACGCACGGCACCCCGAGCGCATACGCGATCTCGATGCACTTTTCCGTGTGCGCCACCCACTTGTGCCGCTCCGCCGGATGGGGCGAGACAAAGTCCTGCTCGATCGACAGGCAGACCAGCGCCACGCCGGCGCGGAAAGCGTGCTGCTTCAGCCGCTGGCAGTAGGCGTGCATGGTGTCGTCCAGCCGCCCGAATTCCGCGCAATCCATCTGCCGGTGCAAAATGTCCAGGCCATCCACCCCGAGCGCCGCCGCCTTGTCGATCACGTCGTCGATCGAGACCTTCACCGCGGCAAAGTGCCAGTAGGAGTAGCTGGACAGACCGATCTTGATCCGGCGCGCTGCCGCCGCCGCGACCGGTTGCGCCCCTACCCCGGCCCCGAGCGCGAGAGCCGCGCCCGCCGAGGTCGCAAAAAACTGGCGGCGAGTATTCATCCTAGAAACGGCGATGGAGCGGCCACGAAAGCACACGAAAAGAACGGCTTGAGAAATGCGTCAGATTCACCCGATCAGTGAGTGAAGCAATCGCCGCAACCATCCGGCCTTTCGTGGACCTCATTGCCGTTGATCGGTTCATGGGTTTTTTGGTGAGAATTTCCTCAGCGTCCGCCCAGATTCGTTCCGTTAATTTTGGCGAAATTCCGTTCATTTCGTTTTGGTTTTTCAGACGAAATAAACGCTGACACCCCGGCGCTCAGTGGGCCGCCAGGCGCAGTCGCGGATCTTCCGCCAGCAACTCGGCCAGCGCCGGCCAGCCTTCATGGTCCAGCGCCTGAAACGCATTGAGATACACCGCGACCACGCCAGGATCGTGCTTCGCGAAAAGCGGGTCGATGGCCGCGACCAGCGCGGCTTTTTCCGGCGCGGGCGGCAGCGCCTCAATCGTGCCATTGGCATCGTGGGCGATGCCGAGGCCGTCGAGGAAATCGCACAGCAACGGCGCGTGCGCGGCCACCAGCCAGATCTGCAGCAGGTGCGCTCCCGTAGTCCCGTTCACCTTGCGCCCGAGCGCCTCGCGCATCCACGCATGCCGTTCGCCGCGCGGTTTGCGTTTCACGAAGATGACGCGGAGGTTCCGCTGCCTGGCCAGCGCGTCGATCGTCGATTCGTAGAGCGGCGTCTCTTTCTCCGCGAGAAAAGTGAAAAGCTGCTCCGCCACAGCGGGCGGCATCTGGGCGAAAATTTCGTGGGACGTGGGCATGAAGTTAAAGGTGCGCGAGGGTAGGAGCACCCGGCGAAAAGTCCAGCCCGGCCTCGCCCGCCCGCGAGGGAACGCCCCCCGCTAAGAGGCGGGTGAAGAACGATGAGTGCCCCGGCCTTCTGCATCTGCATCTCCTTCTCCTTTCACTTCCCGAGAAGAAGAAGGTGCAGAAATGGGTGTCCAACGGTTTTCCAACAGCCTCCTGAAACGGAATGGTTGTGTCCGTCAAGTTCAGCAAAAGGAATGAGTCAGAGGCAGGTGGGAGCGGGATTTCGGACGCGACTCCTCGGTGCGGCGCTCGGGTGCACGGTCGCTCTGTACCCGCTCGGATGGCGGTTCGCGTTCTCGCTGCTGGAGAGGGTAGTCCGGCTTCTTCACGGGACCGACGGCAGCGTTTTTCGGCGCGGGTCTGCCCGCGAGGATTTTGAGGAAGGGCAGGCTCATTCGTGGACGATTTCTCCAAAAGCGCTGCGCCGCGGGCCGGTGCGTTTTTTCACCGGCGGCGTGGGTTTCTCGTCTTTCGGCGCGCGGTATTTTTTCTTCGCCGGCGCGCCTGGCACCGGCGCGGTCACGGCCTCGGCGAGCCGCTTGCCCGGCGTGGTGCGGTAGTCGCCGAGCATGATCTCGGCATCCTGCGAAATCACGCGCGGCTCCTTGATCTCCTCCCACTGCGCGCCCACGCGCACGCAGGTGCCATTGGTGCTGCGCAAGTCGGTCACGCACACCTGCCCGCCGCCGCGGAACCGCGGCCCACGGTGTCGGTCTGGCTCATGGTCGGGTGGGTGAAAGCATCCGCCGGTTCCGCCGATGGGCGCTGGTTCTTGCGAAGGGCGACCGAAACTCAAAAGCGGTGTCATCCTGAGGAACCGAACACGGGGGCGTGAGTCTTGGGGCGGGATGAACCGGTGGGCGTGCAAAGGAGCGGCGAACTTTCAGCCGCCGACCAACGGCTGCGCCGGAGGCGCACCAATGGGTGGCCAGGCGGGGTGTGCCGTGCGCCCACCGCGATGTCGAACGTCTCTGCAAATGCAGGAGGTTCATGGGCCGCGGAGCGGATGGCAGCGAAACCCTCTGGGTTTTGCCGGCAGCGGGAGGCCAAAAGCCGGAGGCTTTCGCTCCCATCCGTCCCGCCTTCGCCCACACGAGGCAGACAGGTTTGTTAATAAGACAGCGCGGGGCGGGAAAGCCCCACTCTTTTGCCCCGCGCCCGCACGGTTGGCGGGTGCAAATTCCACCCCAAAAAGCAAAACCGCCGGGCTCCTTGCGGAACCCGGCGGTTGTTCGTTGTTCGCGGATTGCGAGCTAAGCGCGGGGCTTAGTAGTCCATACCGCCCATGCCGCCGCCGCCGTGACCGTGCGGGTCGCCAGCCGGGGCCGCTTTCGGCTCGGGTTTCTCGGTGATGATCGCTTCGGTGGTCAGGAGCAGGCCGGAGATCGACGCGGCGTGCTGGAGCGCGCTGCGGGTCACTTTGGCCGGATCGACGACGCCAGCTTTGATGAGGTCTTCATAGACGCCGGTGGCGACGTTGTAACCTTCGTTGCCTTTGCGCTTCTTGACTTCGGCGACGATGAGCGCGCCTTCCTGGCCGGCATTGTCGGCGAGGGTGCGGAGCGGAGCTTCGATCGCGCGGCGCACGATCTGGAGACCGATCGCTTCGTCACCTTCGAGCTTGAGGGTGTCGAGCACCTTCTGCGCGCGGATGAGGGCGACCCCGCCGCCGGGGACGATGCCTTCTTCCACGGCCGCACGGGTGGCGTGGAGGGCGTCTTCGACGCGGGCTTTCTTCTCCTTCATCTCGGTCTCAGTCGAGGCACCGACATTGATGACGGCCACGCCACCGGCGAGTTTCGCGAGGCGCTCCTGGAGCTTCTCCTTATCGTAGTCGCTGGTCGTTTCCTCGATCTGGCGGCGAATCTGCGAGACGCGGCCCTGGATGTCGGCCTGTTTGCCGGCACCTTCGACGATGGTGGTGTTCTCCTTGTCGATGGTCACGCGCTTGGTGCGACCGAGGTCTTCGAGGGTGATGTTCTCGAGCTTGAGGCCGAGGTCTTCGGTGATGCAGCGGCCGCCCGTGAGGATGGCGATGTCTTCCATCATGGCTTTGCGGCGGTCGCCAAAGCCGGGAGCCTTGACGGCTGCGACCTGGATGGTGCCACGGAGCTTGTTCACCACGAGGGTCGCGAGGGCTTCGCCTTCCACGTCTTCAGCGATGATGAGGAGCGGCTTGCCGGTCTTCGCAGTCTTCTCGAGCACGGGGAGCAGATCCTTGAGGGAGCTGATTTTCTTCTCGTGGATGAGGATGTAGGGATTGTCGAGGACGGTCTCCATGGCCTCGGCGTTCGTGACGAAGTAGGGCGAGAGGTAGCCCTTGTCGAACTGCATGCCTTCGACGACGTCGAGGCTGGTCTCGATCGACTTGGCTTCTTCCACCGTGATGGTGCCGTCCTTGCCGACCTTGTCCATCGCGTCGGCGATGATCTCGCCGATGGTGGTGTCCCAGTTGGCGGAGACGGTGGCGACCTGCGCGATTTCCGTGCGGTCCTTCACCTTCTTCGAGATGCGGGCGATCTCGGCGACGAGCGCTTCGACGGCCTTGTTGATGCCGCGCTGGAGCGAGGTCGGGTTGGCGCCGGCGGTGACGTTCTTGAGGCCTTCTTTGAAGATGGCTTCGGCGAGAACGGTCGCGGTGGTGGTGCCGTCGCCGGCGACGTCGCTGGTCTTGCTGGCGACCTCGCGGACGAGCTGGGCGCCCATGTTTTCATACGGGTCTTCGAGTTCGATTTCCTTGGCCACGGTCACACCGTCCTTGGTGATCGTCGGGCTGCCGAATTTCTTGTCGAGGATGACGTTGCGGCCGGATGGCCCGAGGGTGGCCTTGACGGCCTTGGCGAGTTTCTCAATGCCGCGCAGGAGAGCGTGGCGTGCGGACTCGTCGAATTGGAGTTGTTTGGCTGCCATAATGATTGGTGAGTTAGTTGGATGGTTGTTGGTTGAGTTAGCCGATGATGCCGAGGATGTCGTCCTCGCGCATGATGAGGTGGGTGTCGCCGTCGATTTTCACTTCGGTTCCGCCGTACTTGCTGATCAGGACGGTGTCGCCCTTCTTGACGGTGAAAGCGATGAGCTTGCCGTCGTCATCACGCTTGCCAGTGCCGAGGGCCACGACTTTGCCTTCCTGCGGTTTTTCTTTGTGGGCGTCGGGGATGATGATCCCGCCCTTTTTGACTTCAGCGGCCTCCATGGGTTTCACGAGGACGCGGTCTGCGAGTGGTCGAATGTTGACTGCCATATTGGTAGTTACTTTCTAGTTAGTTGGTTGTTGGTTGTTTTGGTTTCTACTTAAATCGCCGGTTGTTAGCTTCCGGCTAGGTTTAGCTCGCTGGGAGCTAACTGCGGCGAAATGGGTAAAGTGGTTTGGCAAATGGGCGGCTTACCGGGTGTCCTCTTCGGCGACCTTGGCCTCCGTCCGGGCCGGGACGGGTGTTCCGGCCTGCAGGCGCAACGCTTCTTCAAGGGTCTTCACCTGCCGCTCCAGCGATGCCATGCGGCCCTCGATGGATTCAGCACGGGCGCCGAATGACGAGGCGAGGAGGCAAAGGGTGAGACCGATGAGGCGCATGGGTGGCGGTGGGTGGGGCGCTTACTTTTTCTTGTCGTCGTCCACGACCTCAAACTCGGCATCGACGATATCGCCGTCGGCTTTCTTCGCGGCACCGGCATCCGGTTCGGCAGAGCCTTGGGCCCCGGCGTCGGGACCGGCGGCACCGGCGCTGGCGGCGGCCTGTTTGTAAAGGTCTTCGCTGGCGCTTTGGAAGGTCGTCTGGAGTGCGTCGTAGGCGGACTTGATGGCGTCGGTGTCGCTGCCCTTGAGCGCTTCGCGGACGGCGGCGATCTTGCCTTCTATGTCGGTCTTCTTATCGCCGGGAATCTTATCGCCGAGATCTTTGATCTGCTTCTCGCACTGGTAGGCGAGGTTGTCGGCGTTATTGCGGATTTCGATGGCTTCCTTGGCTTTCTTGTCCTCCTCGGCGTGAGCCTCGGCATCCCGCTGCATCCTCTCGACCTCCTCCTTCGTGAGCCCAGAGCTGCCGGTGATGGAAATTTTCTGCTCCTTGCCGGTGCCGAGATCCTTGGCGCTGACGTGCAGGATGCCGTTGGCATCAATGTCGAAGGTCACCTCGATCTGCGGGGTGCCGCGCGGCGCGGGCGGGATGCCGTCGAGATGAAAGGTGCCGAGATTTTTGTTGTCGCGGCTGAGCGGTCGCTCGCCTTGCAGGACCTTGATCTCCACGCCCGGCTGACTGTCGCTGTAGGTGGAAAAGGTCTGCGATTTCCGCGTCGGGATGGTGGTGTTGCGCGGGATCATGGCCGTGGCGACACCGCCGGCGGTTTCGATGGCCAGCGTGAGCGGCGTGACATCGAGGAGGAGCACGTCTTTCACGTCGCCCTTGAGCACGCCGCCCTGGATGGCCGCGCCGATGGCCACGACTTCATCCGGATTGACGCCCTTGTGCGGCTCTTTGCCGACGAGCTTGCGCGCGGTTTCGATGACGCGGGGCATGCGGGTCATGCCGCCCACGAGCACGAGTTCGTTGACGTCTTTCTCGCTCAGGCCGGCGTCCTTGAGGCACGCCTTGACTGGGCCGATGGTGCGCTCGAAAAGCGGGTCGGTGAGCTGCTCCAGTTTCGCGCGGGTGAGTTTTTTCTGGATGTGCTTCGGGCCGCTCTGGTCGGCGGTGACGAACGGCAGGTTGATCTCGTATTCCTGCGACGAGGAAAGCGCGATCTTGGCCTTCTCGGCCTCCTCCTTGATGCGCTGCACGGCGTCGGGTTGCTTGGTGAGGTCGATGCCGGACTCACTTTTGAATTCGGCGAAAATCCAATCCATGACGGCGTTGTCCCAGTCGTCGCCGCCGAGATGGGTGTCGCCGTTGGTCGCTTTCACCTCGAAGACGCCGTCGCCGATTTCCAGTACCGAGATGTCGAAAGTGCCACCACCGAGGTCATAGACCGCGATCTTCTCGTCGGACTTTTTGTCGAGGCCATAGGCGAGCGACGCGGCGGTCGGTTCGTTGACGATGCGGAGCACTTCGAGGCCCGCGATCTTGCCGGCGTCCTTGGTCGCGGTGCGCTGCGAGTCGTTGAAATAAGCAGGCACCGTGATGACGGCCTGGGTGATCGTCTCGCCGAGCTTGGCTTCCGCGTCGGATTTGAGCTTCGCGAGGATCATCGCGCTGATTTCCGGCGGCGAATAGGTCTTGGTCTCGCCGTTCACGGTCACGGAAATGTGCGCGTCACCGTTCGCCGCCTTCACGACTTTGTACGGCACGCGATGCAGTTCGCTCTGCACCTCGTCGAATTTCCGCCCCATGAAGCGCTTCACGGAAAAGATCGTGTTTGTGGGGTTCGTGACAGCCTGCCGTTTCGCGGCCTGGCCGACCACGCGCTCGCCGCTCTTGGTGAAAGCGACGACGCTGGGCGTGGTCCGCGCGCCTTCGGAGTTTTCCAGCACGACCGGTTCGCCGCCGTCCATGACAGACATACAGGAGTTCGTGGTGCCGAGGTCGATGCCGAGGATTTTAGCCATGTGAGTAAAAAGAGTTGGGTCTGAAAAAGGTTGGGCTCGCCAGATTAGCAGGCGACAGGCCGGGGCGGCGATTGAGTTTTAAGGCGTTGGAAATCAGCGCTGTAACAAAACTTTGTCCGAATCAGAAAGTGTGACATGACACACCGCTTGTCACACCCGGGCAGGGAGAAGTGTGACACGGCGGCGCAAATCAATCGGGAGACAGGGCATTTCAAAAGCGCGGGGACGAAATCCCAGCGATTCGTGAAATCCGTGGCCTTCTTCAGCTTTCGCCGGACAAAAAAGCCGGCGACCAGTTTCCCGGTCGCCGGCTGTCGATGTTTACTGGCTGCGGTTTAGACGGCCTTCTCCCCGGTCTCGTCGGTGCGGATGCGGACGGCTTCCAGCACAGGCGAGATGAAGACCTTACCGTCGCCGATCTTGCCGGTCTTCGCAGCTTTCACGATGGCAGCCACGGCCTTCTCGGTGAGTTCGTCCACGAGCACGACCTCGATCTTGATCTTCGGCAGGAAATCGACCGTGTATTCACTGCCGCGGTAGATTTCCGTGTGCCCCTTCTGGCGTCCGAAGCCTTTGACTTCGGACACCGTCATGCCCTCCACGCCGATCTCGGCGAGGGCTTCTTTTACTTCCTCCAATTTGAAGGGTTTGATGATGGCTTCGATTTTTTTCATCTGGTTAGTTTCGTATTTCGAGTTTCGGATTTCGGATTTTCAGCGTCAGAGGATGTATCCTTCCTCTTGGTGGTCGGTGATGTCGAGCCCCTGGCTTTCCGCCTCCGGCGTGGGCCGCAGACCGATGGCCACTTTGACGACGAACGCGATGACCGCGGTGGCGACCACGCTCCAGACGATCGTTAGGGCGACGGCCTTGAGCTGCTCGCCGAGGAGTCCCTCTTTGAGCGGCCCGACGACCGAGTTGGCTTTCTCATCGGCAAGGATACCGGTGAGGATGGCGCCGAGCGTTCCGCCGACACCGTGAATGCCGAAGGTGTCGAGGGCGTCGTCGTAGCCAAACATGTTCTTCACTAGGACGACCGCGAAATAAGGAATGACGCCGGCGAGCAGGCCAATGGTCATGGCCCCGCTGGCGGTCACAAAGCCCGCAGCGGGCGTGATGACCACCAGACCGGCGACCACGCCAGAGCAGAAGCCGAGGACAGACGGGTGACCTTTGTGAACCCATTCGACGACGCCCCAGACAAAGGCCGCGGTGCCGGCGGCGAGCGTGGTGGTCATGAAGGCATTGGACGCAATGCCATCCGCACCAAGCGCGGAACCGGCGTTGAACCCATACCAACCCACCCACAGCATCCCGGTGCCCACCATACAAAGGACCATGCTATGCGGTGCCATCTTTTCTTTCCCAAAGCCCAAGCGTTTGCCGAGGATGAGACACAGAACGAGCGCACTCCAACCGGAAGTCATGTGAACCACCGTGCCACCTGCGAAATCAATGGCCTTGATGGCTGCATTGGGGTTCAGCGGACCACACATATAGCCGACCGTGGACCAGACCATGTGGGCAAAGGGGAAGTAAACGGCGAACATCCAGAGCGCCACGAAGACCAGCACTGCGGAGAATTTCATCCGCTCAGCGATCGCCCCGACGATCAGCGCCGGGGTGATGATGGCAAATGAGAGCTGGAACATGGCCCACATGGCATCCGAGATCCACCAGTAGCCAGCCCCGCTCTTGCCGGGCTCGACTCCGTCGAGGAACGCATTGCTCATGTCCCCGATGAAAGGGCTCTTGGCATCCACGCCAAAAGAGAGGCTGTAACCGCAGGCCCACCAGAGGATGGTGACCATGCCGGCGATGCCGAGGCATTGCGCCAGGACAGACAGCACGTTCTTTTTCCGGACGAGACCGCCGTAGAAAAGAGCCAGACCGGGCAGCGTCATGAAAATAACGAGCGCCGTGCTGACCATCTGCCACGAGTTATGGCCCGGTCCAGGACCAGCGATGTTCGACTGCCACGTCACGTCGCCATTCTTTCCGGCTTGGGTGTTCTTAAAGTAGGCCTCGATGTCGGCGAGGCGTTGCTCGGTGGTGGCCGGAGCGGGCTCGGCGGGTGCAGCTGTGGCCGCAGCCTCCGCGGGAGCGTCCGCCGGTGCAGGTTTTTCAGCAGCCGGTTCGGCCGGGGCAGCGGTTGCAGCAGGAGCGGCAACCGGTGGGGCGGCGGCTTCCTGGGCGGAGACGCTGCCAGCGAGCGAGGCCCAAGAGAGGGCAGTCGCAGCGGCGAGCGCGGTGAGGTGACGGGTCAGTTTCATGCGGTTGGTGTTGGGTTGTTGGTGGGTTGATATTGTTTGCCCACCGGTCTCCGCCCGCCCGCTGGTTGCTTTTTAGCAGTCAGCGAAACGAAGCGGAAAATCCGGCGGCAGTTGGTCTGCGTGCCCTTTAGCAACGGATATGCCACGCGCCGAAATTATCCTGTTTTCTCTGTAAAACGGGAGCCCGCCGAAAAAGCGCCGGCACCTCACCTGGTCATAAAAAGCCACTTCGACCCGGCATGGGCGATTCGCGACACTTCCAGCCGCGTCCGTCCCTTCCCTCAATTCTCTACGCCCGCGGATGCGCCTGATCGTAGGCCTTTTTCAACCGCTCCGTGGTCACGTGCGTGTAGATCTGCGTGGTCGAAAGACTCGCGTGGCCGAGCAACGACTGCACGCTGCGCAAGTCCGCGCCGGCGTCGAGGAGATGCGTGGCAAAGCTGTGCCGCAGCTTATGCGGGCTGATCCGCACGCCGATGCTCGTGTGCCGCAGATAGCGCTGGACGGCCAGCCACACATTGGCCGCCGAGATGCGCTTGCGCACCTTGCTCAGAAAAAGCGGCCCCACTTCCACCCGCGCCGCCTGCCGGTAGCGCTGGATGGCCTCCAGCGCGGGTACGCCCACCGGGACGACGCGCTCTTTGCGGCCCTTGCCGAAAACGCGCACGCTCTCGGAAAAAACGTCCACGTCCTTCACATCCAGCGCCACCAACTCCGCCAGCCGCAGCCCACTGCTGTAGAAAAGCTCCAGGATCGCCGCATCGCGCGCGGGCATCCACAGCGGAGCCTGCGCCTGCTTTTCCACCCGCAGCGGCGCGGAGAGCAGCTCCTCGATCTGCTGGGCATTGAGGAAAACGGGGAGCTTCTTTTCGAGCTTCGGGAGCTGGACCTCCTTGAGCGGATTATCGCGCAGCCCGTGGCGTTGATTGAGAAATTTGTAAAACGTCCGCAGCGCCGCGAAGTGCAGCCGAATCGTGGGCCGCGCCATCTCGCGTTTGCCACAGGCAAACAGGTAACGGCGAAAATCGTCGGCCGTCAGCTCGCGCCACTCCGGCTCCGCGACCGCTTTGCGGAACTCCGCGAGCGCATGCCGGTAGTTGACCAGCGTCCGCGGCGAGACATTGCGCTCCACGGCGAGAAACTGGAAAAAGGCATCGGCCAAAGGATCGGGCGGCAGGCTCTTCAAAGTGCCGCGAGGCTACCGGCGGTCGGGCGCCTTTCCCACCCATTCCTTTGCCCGAACCGCGCCACCGCGCTTGTCGGCGGCAGGCCGTCGCGCCATGCTCCCGCCCACATTTCCATGAAAGCCATCTCGCTCGACGCCCCGCAAAAATTCCGCGCCCTCGAACTCCCGGAGCCCGCCGCGCCCGCGCCGGGCGAGGCGCTGGTGCGCGTCCACCGCATCGGCATCTGCGGGACGGACTACGGCGGCTTCCTCGGCAAAATGCCGTTCTTTTCCTACCCCCGCATCCCCGGCCACGAACTCGGCGTCGAGGTCCTCGCCGTGGGCGAAGGCGTGACCAATGTCGCACCCGGCGACCACTGCTCGGTCGAGCCGTACATCAATTGCCAGCGCTGTTACTCCTGCCGCCGCGGCCTCACGAACTGCTGCGAAAACCACCAGACGCTCGGCGTGATGTGCGACGGCGGCATGTGCGAGCGCCTGCTCCTCCCGGCGCGCAAGCTCCACGTTTCCACGAAGCTCAGCCACGACCAGCTCGCGCTCGTCGAGACCCTCGCCATTGGCTGCCACGCCATCGACCGCGGAGCGCCGCGAGCCGGCGAGCATGTGCTGGTCATCGGTGCCGGCCCCATCGGGCTTTCGGCGCTGGAGTTTGTGAAAGTGGCGGGCGCAAAAAGCATCGTCCTCGACATCAACGAAGCGCGCCTCGCCTTCTGCAAAAACACCATGGGCGTGGACCACACCATCGTCGCGCGCGGCGACGGCTCGGAGCTGACGGCGCTCGCCGAGATCACCGGCGGCCAGCTCGCCGACGTGGTCGTGGACGCCACCGGCAGCCACAAATCCATGAGCGCCGCGCTCGGCTACTGCGCCTTTGGCGGGCGGCTCGTGTATGTGGGCATCACGCAGCAGGAGCTGACCTTTCCGCACGCGCCCGTCATGCACCGCCGCGAACTCACGCTCCTCGCCTCGCGCAACGCGCTGACCCGCGACTTTGCGCGCATCATCCGACTGATCGAGGAGGGGGTCATCGACACGAAACCGTGGATCACCCACCACGCGAAATTCGACGACCTGATCGCCGCCTTCCCGACCTGGCTGAAACCCGAGACCGGTGTGATCAAGGCGGTCGTCGAAATGGTGTGAGCGTGCGATTTGCCGAAGAAAAGCGTTGTCATGCGCGCGGCATCCACGATCATCCGCGCCTCATGCCAACTGGCAAAGAAAGGAGGGGAAACCACTAATTATGAAATATCTCGCAATCATCGCACTCGCCGCCGTCGCATTCGGCATCGGCGCCTGCGCCAGCAAGTCCGCGCCGGC
>CAIQUL010000060.1 GCA_903874975.1 uncultured Chthoniobacter sp.
AGTCTCTCCGCCCCGGCCAAGAGCGAGTTTCAAGAAGCGACCCCTTCTTCCACCAACGCTCCACTGCTGTCGCCGCCGTGAAGTGTTGCGGAACAAACTGGCCGTTGCGGAGGACGACCGCATGAAAGCCCTTCCCGGCTCCACCCACATCAATACCGATCACGGCTTTCCCAGAAGCCTTCATTCCGGTGAATCCCTCGCTTCCTCTAACGCCGTTGGGATTGCCGGGAGCGTATTACTCGAAGGCGTCTTTAAGGTGTTATGAATATTACCTACGGTAACGGACGGAGTTATCTGAGTGATTAGCTCCGTGACCGGAAGTTCGACTGTGCATTCCATTCCGTTATCTCCGTTTATTGAAACTTTCGCGTCCGAAAAATGCCAGCAAACGGAGCTCCTCCTACCCTCATACCACGACCACGCAGAGGCGACATACTCGGCACCATCTTGAATTGTTTTCCAAAGACGTCGACTAACCTTGATTGTGCTATCCGCGTCGTCGTTACCCCAAGCTGCTGTTAGCTCGACGTAGATTTTAGGTTTTGTTGGTTTCTTTTTCATCTTTCGGACGCTCGTTATCGGGTAAGGAATTTTGGTAGACCCTATAGCGCTCACTTTCATGAGCGAGAATCAACTCGGATTGCCTACTGAAAAACGCCGAGCTCGCCTTATTGGAAGTCGCAGAAACAAAGAACCCAGGATTCCTATCGGCACACAATAGAGAAACCGCCGATTTGCCAATCCCTCGGCGCTGAAACTCCGGGTAAACCAAGAGCGCGCTTTCAACCAATCCAAATCGCCGAAATTCACCAAAAGGCCGCAGATTCAAAATGAGTCCTTTCTGCGTGGCTTCTTCAACGATTTGACTAATGCCTAAAATGGAACGTTGAAACACGGGATTAAAAATCATCGGGAAAGCACGCTTTACCGCGGGATGCAGAGACAGATTTTTATGAAATGCCGACAACGCATCAAAATCCATCTGCTCGAGAGTGATCATGAATCTGCTTCCTCGGCTTTTTTTGGTATCAATAAAAACTCCTCAGAGACACATGAAGTAACGACACTGGAGATCGCGTTACTTTCAATTCTTATTCCGAAACTATCCTCCGGACCGTGATTTTTAAAGCACCATGCAATGACATAGTCGCGGATCACGTTTTGTTTTTTTGGAGTTATTGGGGTAGTGAATTTATCTTCATCCTCACCCTCCAGGGAAATAGAGAAATCACTGATTGAGCTTTGCTGAGGAGATTCATATTCCAATTCAAGAGAAATCCATAGATTTTCTGGATCTGTCTTCTTTCTCAAAGCTGATGGCAAAAGACTATGGACGAACTCCTGAAATCCACCTTCGTCCCAGCATATGTCCGCCTCTTGATCTCTGCCTCGATCATAATCACCAACAAATTTGAAGCTTAGAGTTTCCCTACAATAAAGGGGAATAATCATTGCGTATGTGTGCGGCTCCATATCGCCCATATTATCGTAATACCAGTTTTCTAACTCACCTTCTAGTTCAGGCCATTGACAGGTCGCATCCAACTCGGTGTCGCATCCCTTGTGCCAAGGGCTAAAACTAATGCTTTGAAAGGTTCCGGCCTCAACGACCTCGCAGAGCCGTTTGTAGACTTCAGTATCGATCTTAGTGACCGTGGGTTGTTTTTTCAATTTCTGGATAGTGGACTCGCTCATGGTAAGAATATGTTGGATCGTGATTCAGTCAGTATGTGTTTTCTCTGCAACTTAATTTCCAAAGATCTAGCTAATGAGGAAGTTGAAGGTTTTGCGGCGGATGAAGACCATGACTGGAGTGTTAAGTTTCTGCTAGGAATTTGCTTTCATGCCCGCCGCACCGGGGACGATCAGAAAGGGGAGCGGCGTCGGGGAGTGAGGGGGTCTGGCGGCGACGTCGTGTTCGATTGGCGGCTGAGCCGTCGGCATGGAGAACTGATCACCCTTCTGAACGACAATTACACCGGGCTGCTGCAATCCGACGGCTACCAGGCGTATGACGCATATGCGCGTTCGCACCCGGCGGTCGTCTGGCTTGGCTGCTGGCCCACGCCCGGCGCCGGTTCTTCGAGGCCCAGCAGGAACATCCCCGGGCGGCGGCGGCGGCCGAACGGAACGACGCCCCCCGCATCCCCCCGCCACCGCCCGAATTCGTCATTGCGGAAGAAAGGGGTCGCTTCTTGAAATTCGCTCATCGTTCAGGTGGTTTGGAACCACCGCATCCCCGCCACCAGATTGGCCTCAGGCGTCTCCAGCAGGAAATGGTCGTGCTTGGTCATCAGCACATCCGCATGCACCCGCCAGCCCGTGCGCTGGCACACCTCGCCCAGGGTTTCCAGAAAACGCCGGCGATCCGCGTCGTCCTGGAAAATCGGCTCCCGCCGGTCCCCGCGGTCGAGAACAGGATCAACCGCCCCGGCATATTCCACGCGCGCTGCGCGCGCCATCCATCGCCTCTCCCAAAGTCTCTCCGCGCCGGCCAAGAGCGAGTTTCAAGAAGCGACCCCTTGTTCTGCACCTTCTTCTGCACTCGCCCTGAACTTTTCACCGCGCCGGTGCCGCGAGTGAATAGGAACGGATTTCCTGGTCGTTGCGCAGATAGACACTGCCGTTGGCAAAAGCCGGATGGGACCAAACCACCCGACGGCCCGAGACCGTATGCGTCGGATCGATCAGGTGCGCGCGGCTGATTTCGGTGTACCCGGCGGGGCTCAGTTTCGCGATGATCAGATCGCCGAGATCGTTCGCGAGGAAGAACCGATCACGGTGCTGCACCATGAAGACGTTGGCCCAATCGGCGGGGCGTTCGCCCGTCGAGGGTTGGTAGGTATTCCAGAGCCACCCGCCATCCTCGAGTCGGGCGCAGAGGAACCGGCCGCTATGTCCACAGCCATAGATACGGCCGTCCTGGATGAACGGTCGGTTCATCGCGCCGTCGATGCCGCGGCGGGTGTTGCCCTGCCAGGCCACCTCGGCGGACAGACCGTCTTCCGCCACGCGCAAGCACCACGACTGGCGGCTGAAGCTCATGATGAAAATGGAATTCCCCTCGGCGACTGGCGGTGCGATGGCCATGCCGAAAGTCGCCTTCAACGGCACACTCCAATAGACCGCGCCAGTTTCCGGATGGAGCGCGTTGATGGCTTCGCCGTGCCAGATGATGACCTGCCGTTTCCGCCCTACGTTGAGGATCGTTGGCGGACAATAACCGGGTTCCTTGGAGTCGAGCGCTCGCCAGAGTTCCCGTCCCGTCTTCCGATCGAACGCCACCGCAGTCGTGCCTTGGCCGCCCACGACGCAGATCAGTTGGTCACCATCGATCAGGGGATGCGCGGCGAAACCCCACATCGGCACTTTGATTCCGAAGTCCTTTTGAAAATCACGCGCCCAGATCACTTTGCCGGTTTTGGCGTCGAGGCAGAGGAGATGCCCTTCCGCACCCAGCGTGTAAACGCGGCCGTCGGAGACCGTCGGCGTGACGCGAGGGCCGGTGGCGTAGTCACCCGCGGTCGTGTAGGGGCAGTCGTAATCGTGGGTCCAAAGAATCCTGCCGTCGGACTCATCAAGACAAACCACCCGCTCCGTGCCCGGCAAGAGCCGACGTTCGAAGTTGGCGTTGATCGGTGAGTCCGCCTTGTTCAGGAGTTCCGCCTTGGCGGGATTCGCCTCGACCTTGATGCGATCCATGACAAACACGCGCCCATCCGCGACCGCCGGACCGGAATAGCCCGACCCGATCGGGGTCTTCCACCGCAAAGGAGGGCCGCCGGCTGGAAAGGATTCCATGATACCGGCCTCGCGCCACACGGCATCGCGTTGCGGTCCGAGCCATTGCGGCCAGTCTTCGGCCAGGGAGGGGCCCCCCGTGCCAGTCCACACCACGACCACCCACCACAAGCCGACGCCGACACGCAGCCACCGAAGGGGCACGCCAGCCGACGACAACGGACTGCCGCGAGTGCGGGATGACTTTGTTCCCAATTCCAGCATCTGGCCTTCATGCGCCATCCCGCCAGAGAGGTCAACGCACGATCCTATTGGCCCTCGGAACTAGGGAGAATCGTAGTCACCCGCTCCCCTTCATTCCCCGACGCCCGTCCCCGTTCTGACCGTTTCCG
>CAIQUL010000061.1 GCA_903874975.1 uncultured Chthoniobacter sp.
CAGTCACGCCCCCGGCTCTCCGCAGCCTTTGAAATGTTCTGATGCACTCTTCGTTTTCACCAACAAGAGCCGCAACCGCATCAAGCTCCTCTACTTCGATGGCACCGGCCTGTGGCTCGCGACAAAGCGTTTGGAAAAAGGCCGATTCAGCTGGCCCGCTCCCAGCGAGCCGGGACAGCGCCGCATCAAGCTCCACGCCGAGGCGTTGCAGCTCCTCATCGATGGCGTGGATCTGCGCGGAGCCGCCTTCAAGCCTTGGTGTGAGCGGTCTTGTTCTATTTTCCTGGAGACCTGCGATACTTAGCTTGGACAATAAATCCACTTGCACTGTGTCACGTTTGTGATACATTCATCGCATGTCTCAAACTGCAGTCATTCACGCAAGAATTGACCCTGATACCAAGGCTGCCACAGAGCTAGTGCTTGGCTCTCTCGGTCTGACGCCAACTGAAGCAATCCGGCTTCTTTATAAGCAAATTGCTCTCAGGGGAGAGTTCCCATTGGAGCTCAAGGTTCCCAATGAGTTGACCGCAGAGACACTCAGGAAGGCTGACCGTGGAGAGGAACTTGAATCCTTCTCCTCCACCAAGGATCTACGTGCTTCCTGGAAATGAAGATCACTCAAACTACCCAGTTCAAAAAAGACGCCAAACGGCAGCAAAAAAGGGGCAAAGACCTAGACAAGCTGTTCGATGTCATTGATCTGCTAATTTCTGCCAAGGATCTGCCTGCAAGCCTCAGAGATCACACACTCACGGGCAACTGGAAAGGCTGGCGGGATTGCCACATCGAGCCGGACTGGCTGTTGATCTACAAGATGTCGCCGGAGGAACTCGTTTTAGGCCGCACGGGAACACACTCGGATCTTTTCTGATCCTTAAACACCGGCGAAAATCATCACGGGGAATTTCAGAAACTTCAACGATCTTTTTTTATTCAAAGGGACAGAAAAAATGCAGTCTACGCGGTCTTTTTCTGTCACCCGTTTGTCACCCCTTTTTCTTATTCTCACCCCGCCGCCATCATCCTAAGCTGTGGCCGTAATTCCAAAAGCGGCATTAAAAATGACACCTCAAACACTCCACATCTCCAGTATAAAAACCCCCAATCTCATGAAAAAAAACCTTTTCCCCGCCCTCCGGCCCGGCCCAACGGCTATTTCAGGAGCCTCCCACCAAAAGCACATTCCTAACAGTTCGCTAAATATTACGAATGTTCTGACAAAAGCTCTGTTTTGTCTTTTGTTAACAGTTACCAGCGCGCTTGCCGACGGATTCAACCTCGAATTCAGTCTCGAAACAAATCCTCATGTAACAGTGCATCTCTCGCCTGAGCAAATCATCGAAGTAGGACGGACTCGGCGACTCGTTCTGACCCAAGAACAAAAGGAGAAACTGGGTTACAATCTGAAGAATGTGCCGGATGTCTTTGGTGTAGAGTCGCCAAGGGAGCCAACTTGTAGTTGCTGCATCTCCCCCGCCATGTGGATCGACACCGATAAGGTTACGATCTGGCTCGATAAATACTCAGACACGGAACAATTTAGTAAGCATGCCCTTACAGCTCGACAACAAGACCTACATTTCGTCATGGATTCAGAAGGTCGTATATTTCACAAAGGCACCGAAGTGTCATTCGATAGATTCAATAACATAGCTAACACTAAAGATGGTGTCAAGCTGGCCATGCCGCCTATATGTCCTCCGGATGTGGAGAAGAAGATCGATGTCATGACATCGAAGGGTCGAGTATCATTCAAACTATGATCACGGCTATAGACTTACCCCCTTTTCCCTTTCCCAGCCAGACTCTCGAGTATATTCCTCGCCCTAGGTAAAAAAAGCAAATTCCTAGCCATTTCTGGCAAATTCTATGGGATGCTAGTGAATTACACCCATTGAAAAAGACTCACATGAATCTACGCACATCTTTTATATTCGCCACCCTGCTGCTGACCACGCTCTCCGTTAGCGCAATTGATCTGGATGCCGGCTTCCGGAATCCGCCGGAAACGACGAAGCCGTATTGTTTCTGGTACTGGTTGAATGCTGATATCACGGCCGATGGCATTACTAAGGATCTTGAATCCATGGCCAAGGTTGGAATTAAGCAGGCCATGATCGGAAATATCGAAGGTGGCGGACCGGTCAAAATGTTTTCTCCGGAATGGTATGCACTGACGCGCCACGCCTTGAAAGAGGCGTCTCGTGTCGGGGTGGAGATCATGATGTTCAATGGTCCGGGATGGAGCCAGAGTGGCGGACCCTGGATCAAGCCGGAGCAATCCATGCGCCGGATCGATTGGAACGAGGTTGAGGCCAAGGGCGGGCAGTTTTCACAGATGGTCCGCCCCGCGAATCGCCAAATCCAGGATGTGGCCGTGCTTGCGATTCCTAGGAAAAAAACGGTGTCGCTTCATGGTTCGGTGCCGTCTGGCGAGGATAAGGGGAAATCTGGGGTTGTCTGTTTCCGTCACACGGAACCATTCAAGGCCCGCGCGCTGGTTGTGAAAGGCTCTGTCGCCGCCAAATTGTATGCACTGAAGGACGGCAAGAAGGAGTTAGTGACAGAAATCCAGCCTGGCGGGCGCAATCCTGAAACGGATTTTCTACCAGACGGTGACAGGATCTACAGCTTCAAGGAAGAGACGGCACAGGAGTTTGTTCTCGAACCATGCGATCTGCCGCTTGATGCGGTGAAGTTGACCTCGGAGCCGATGGTCGCTCAGGTCATTGAGAAGCAGATGGGCCGGATGTATCCGAACCCGAGCCCAGCCTGGGAATCCTATAAGTTCGAGGATTCAGTGGAGCCAGATGATGCTTCCACGGTTGTGCATCAAAAGGATATCCTCAATCTGACAGACAAGCTCTCCACCGATGGACTGCTGACCTGTGAGCTGCCGGCCGGCAACTGGACGGTGATCTATTTCGGCATGGTTTCCACCGGAAAGCAAAATGGTCCGGCCCCTCCGGAAGGCGCGGGCCTGGAGGTGGACAAGATGAGTAAGGCTCTCATTGAACATCATTTCAATTCGATGTTCGGCACGTTGCTCAAGGAAATCACGCCGGAAGAAAAGAAGGCGTGGAAGGGCGTGACGATCGACAGTTACGAGAAGGGTGCGCAGAACTGGACGGACGGGTTTGACAAAGAGTTCAAGAAGCGCGCAGGATATGATCCGATTAAGCTGCTTCCGGTGATGACCGGCAGGGTCATTGACAGTGCAAAAGCGTCGGACCAGTTTCTCTGGGATCTGCGTAGAAATGTGGCGGATACGATTGCGGAGAATTATGTTGGCGGGCTCAGTGCTGCTGCTCACAAGAATGGGCTGACAACCTGGTGCGAGAACTACGGACATTGGGGATTCCCCGGTGACTTCACAATTTATGGCCGGTATTCCGATGAGATTGGCGGCGAGTTCTGGAGCACAGGCGATCTGGGAAAGATCGAGTGCCGAGCGGCAAGTTCCACGGCGCATATTTACGGAAGACGGCGAGTCTTTGCCGAGGCCTTTACCAGCGGGCTGGATCTAGGGCATCATCCCTATCTCATCAAGCGGCGGGGCGAGGAAATGTTCTGTGAAGGGATCAACCACTTTGTCCTGCATGTGATGGCGCATCAGCCCAAGGATGGGGTGCCGGGCAAGAATTTGGCTTATTTTG
The DNA here is from genome assembly GCA_903874975.1 of uncultured Chthoniobacter sp. Classification (GTDB taxonomy): domain Bacteria; phylum Verrucomicrobiota; class Verrucomicrobiia; order Chthoniobacterales; family Chthoniobacteraceae; genus Chthoniobacter. The sequence goes on from CAIQUL010000061.1 coordinate 3,660, forward strand.
GTACGGCATTCCACCGAAACACCCCGTGGTTCAATGAGTCTCGCGACTGGGTGCGCTACCTGCAGCGGATTCACTTCATGCTGCAGCAGGGCAATCCGGTTGCTGACGTGGCGGTGTACATCGGCGACTTCGCACCGCAGATGACCGGGCCGGCCAATCCAGTTCCCGTTGGTTACGATTATGACTTCATGGGGTCGGACGCGATCCTGAACAACCTGAATGTCGTGAATGGCAAATGGGTGGTTTACGACGAGAAGAACCGGAAGCGCGTGGCCGCCAGTTATGAGTTACTGGCGATACCGGAATGCGGTTACACCCGACCGCAGGTGTCCAAGCGCTTGGAAGCACTCAAGAAGGCCGGCGGCAAGTTCGTTACCTCGTCTCCGGTACCGGTCAAGTCCCTGCAGGATCTTAACGTCGCGCCGATTGTCTCGGAGGCCACCTGCGCGCTGCGCTGGAAAGCGCGCCAACTTGACGACGGCATGCTCTTCTTCCTGTCCAACTTCGGGGCGGTCGGCACCTTTGAGGCCAAGCTGCGGGTGACCGGCAAGGTGCCCGAATTGTTCAACCCAGTTACCGGCGAGATCCGGAAAATCGCGCGCTACAAGGCCGAAAAAGACGGAACGCGGATTTGCATTAATGTCAATGACGGTTCCGATTCCTTCTTCGTCATCTTCCGTGAAAAGCAGCAGACACCCTCGGTGGTCAAGGTTCAGGCTGAAGGCAAGGATGTGGGACCCGTCGCTCTGGCGCTTTACTATGACGCGAAGAATACGCTGACCGCCGAATCCGGAAGCAAGGGTGTTTATACGCTAACCCTGAGCGACGGCACGGAAAAGACGGTTCGGATGGATAAGGATTCCGAAAGTCTGCCGGTCAGCGGCGCATGGACGACGTCGAATAAGGACGCGCAAGGATTCTCGGTGTTCAATGAGACCACCTTCGCGGTGCCGACCGATTTCGGCAAGGGACAAAAGATCCTGCTGGATTTGGGTTCCGTCGAGGTGATGGCGAAGGTGACGTTGAACGGCAAGGAATTTGAGACGCTCTGGATGCCGCCTTTTGCGCTGGACGTTACAGATGTCGTTAAGACAGGGGACAACAAACTCAAGGTTCTGGTCACATCGACATCAAAGGGAAAGCCGAAATTGGGAGATGTGAAGCTGAGGACAGTATCAAGGCAATCTGCGAAATGAGGGAACAACCCCCATTTCCCCGCCCTCCGGTCCGGCCCAACAGCTATTTCAGGAGCCTCCCACCAAAAGCAAATTCCCAGCAGTAATCGCCCCGCCTGTGGCAGCTTGACTTATTATTTTTCCGGAATCCAGACGGTCATCGCGCCCTTGCTTCGGTTCTGCCACGCGTAGTAGGGAATGGCTGTTACTTTGACAGGTTTACTGCCGTCAGCGAGGGCTTCACCTTCGA
>CAIQUL010000062.1 GCA_903874975.1 uncultured Chthoniobacter sp.
CGGAGCGGGGAAGTCACCGAGGGGGCCTTCGAAAACCAGAGCGAGCCCATCGCCACGAACCGCCTCCTCCAGCCCGGCGCCCCATCCGCCTACCTGACCTTCGACCGCATCTTTCTCGCCTACGACAACAGCATCCTCACCGCCTGGACCGCCGCCCCCTGATCGCCCGCCCGGCCCCATGTGCCGCCTCGGCCAGGGGCGGCGGTGCGGGGAATGGGCGCGGAGGATTTTCCTCGCGCGGCGGTGCATCCCGACCAATTTTCACGCTCCTCAAATCCATCTTATGAAAACAAAAATCCCCGCGCTCCTATTGCCCGCATTTTTCGCCACTGCCGTCTACGCGGCTCCTCCCGGTCCGGCGGCCGATCCCGCCACGTTGAAGATCGCGCCGGGTTTCAAAGTGGAACTTCTCTACACCGTGCCCAAGGCGGAGCAGGGCTCGTGGGTGGCGATGACGCAGGATCCCAAGGGCCGGTTGATCGTGGGCGATCAGTATGGCGCGCTCTACCGTGTGACGCTGCCGGCGGCGGGAGTCCCGGGAGAGCCAAAGGTGGAGCCGCTCGCGATGCCGGAGGGGAAGCCGGCGGGCGGCGCGCACGGGTTGCTTTACGCTTTCGACAGCCTCTACGTCATGGTCAATGAGAAGGCCGACAAAGGTCTCTGGCGGGTGCGCGACACGGATGGCGACGACCAGTATGACAAGGCGGAGTTCATCGTGAAATGCGAAGGCAGCGGCGAGCACGGCACGCACGGCCTGGCGCTTTCACCGGACGGAAAGTCCATCTATTTCGCCAATGGCAACCACACCAAGCTGCCCGGGGCGCTCGCCTACGCCCGGCCCCTCGCGATCGGTGAGGACCACCTGATCACGCGTCTCTGGGATGCGAATGGTCACGCCAAGGGCATCCTCGCACCGGGCGGCTACGTCGGCCAGACGGACCCGGAGGGGAAGCGCGTGGAGTTGGTCGCGGGCGGCTTCCGCAACCAGTACGACATCGCCTTTGACGCCAACGGCGAGCTTTTCACCTACGACTCGGACATGGAGTGGGACCTCGGCTCGCCATGGTACATGCCCACGCGGATCAATCACGTCGTGAGCGGCGGCGACAGCGGTTGGCGCTCGGGCGCGGGCCGGTGGCCGAGCTACTACGCGGATTCGCTGCCGGAGGTCGTGGACATCGGGCCCGGTTCGCCGACGGGGACGGTCTTCGGCACCGGGGCGAAATTTCCCGCGAAATACCAGCGCGCGCTGTTCGCGCTCGACTGGACCTACGCCACGATCTGGGCCGTCCACATCAAACCCGATGGCGCGAGCTACAAGGCGGAGAAGGAAGACTTCCTCGGCGGGCGCGGCTTTTCCGTCACCGACGCCGTGATCGGCAAGACCGACGGCGCGCTCTACGTGACCATCGGCGGACGGCGCAACCAATCCGCGCTCTACCGCGTGACCTACACCGGCACGGAAAGCACCGCGCCCGCCGCGCCGACCGGCGTGACGCCCGAGGTGAAACTGCGCCGCGACCTGGAGACGCTCCACGCCGAGGGCGCCGGCCCGGAGGCGGTGGCCAAAGCGTGGCCGTATCTCGGGCACAAGGACCAATACATCCGCTGGGCCGCGCGCGTGGCCATCGAGCACCAGCCGTCCGCGCAGTGGGCGGAGAAAGCGCTCGCGGAGAAAGATCCGCAGACGGCGATCGAAGCACTCATGGCGCTCGCCCGTCTCGGCGACAAGGCGCTCCAGTCGAAGCTCATCGCCGCGCTGGGCGCGTTCGACCACGCGAAGCTGACCCCCGATCTCCGCCTCGCGCTGCTCCGCGTGTGGCAACTGACTTTCACCCGAATGGGTCGGCCCGCGCCGGAAGTCTGCACGCAGGTCGCCGCCAAGCTCGACCCGCTTTTCCCCGCCGCCGATCCCCACGCCAACCGCGAACTCGTCTCGCTCCTCGCCTACCTCGGTTCGCCGACCCTCCCCGCGAAGGCCGTGCCGATGCTCGCCACCGCGAAGGACGCGGACAACACCCTCGCGACTGACGAATTGCTCGCGCGTAACACTGGCTACGCCAGTGCGGTCAACGCCATCCAAAGCAGCCGCCCGAACCGGCAGGCGATCTCCTACGTTTACTCCCTGCGCGAGGCCAAGGCCGGGTGGACGCCGGAGCTGCGCAAGGCGTTCTTCGCGTGGTTTCCGACGACCCACGACTGGAAGGGCGGCAACAGCTTCAAGAAGTTCCTCGATAACATCCGCAACGAAGCGCTCGCCAACGTCGTCACCGATGCCGCCGAGCGCCCGGAACTCGCCAAGCTTTCCAAGAGCACCGTCGCGCCGCCGCCCGCGAACACCGTCCCGCCGAAAGGTCCCGGCAAGAACTACAGAACCGCCGACGTGGTCGCGCTCGCTGCGGGCGGGCTGAAGGGTCGGAATTTCGAGCAGGGCAAAGCCATGTATGCCAGCACGCTCTGCGCGAATTGCCACAAGATGAAAGGCGACGGCGGCAACATCGGCCCCGACCTCACCGGTGCCGGCCAGCGCTACACCCTCGCCGACTTGATGGACAACATCATCGAGCCGTCCAAGGTCATCAGCGACCAATACGGCACCGATCAGCTCGAGCTGAAAGACGGCAGCACCGTCGTGGGCCGCGTCATCGTTGAGGAAAATGGCAAGTCGTTCGTCATGACCAGCGCCCTCGCGCCCGACGCCCTGACCACCCTCGACACCGCGCAAATCAAGAGCCGCAAACCGTTCAACGTCTCGATGATGCCCGCCGGGCTCATCAACGCGCTGAACAAGGAGGAGCTGCTCGACCTCGTGGCCTACCTCCAATCCGGCGGCAACCCGGCGGACAAGGCGTTCCAGAAATAAGTGGAAGGCAAAAAGCTACCCCGCATGGATTCGAACCATGACAAAGGGCTTCAAAGACCCTTGTGCTACCGTTACACCACGGGGTAAGTGGCCGCGCGCCTCACGGCGCAAAACGGACGCGCAAACTACGAATCCGCGCGGCGGGTGCAATGCGAAAAGCGGGCGCCGCGGAATTGGTGTGATGGAATGGGCTGCCGGGAATCCGTCGTCCCGGAAGGACCGCGGAAGTTTGCCAACCTGGGCGGAGCGCGTCCGCGGGACGCCCATCCTACCCGGGACGCCCCGGCCCCGCCTTTGCCCCACTATTAAATCGCACCCCGGAGGAAGCGCCGCGGGCCGCCGGGCGGTGCCTCAATCCTCCAGCCGGTCCAGCGCTTTCCCCACGGCGTCGAAAAGCTGATCCGTCTCCTCGCGCGTGATCGTGAGCGGCGGGGCCACGGCGACGATGTCGCGGATGCCGCGGACGATGACGCCTTCCTGCCGGGCCAGCGCGGCGGCTTTGATGCCGAGCATCATGGTGGGAGTGAGCGCGGCTTTGCCGCCGCGCGGGACGAGTTCGAGCGCGCCGATGAGACCGGTGCCGCGCACTTCGCCGACGGAGGGATGCCCGGCGAAGGCGCGGAGCTTTTCCTGAAAGTACGGCCCGAGGTTCGTCCGCACGCGCGGGATGAGGCCGTCGTTTTCGATGATGTCGAGATTGGCGAGCGCGGCGGCGCAGGTGGTCGGGTGGCCGGAATAGGTGAAGCCGTGGGCGAAGTAGCCGTGGTGCAGGAGCACGTCGGCGATTTCGTCGCTGACCATGGTGGCGCCGAGCGGGAGGTAGCCGCTGGTCAGGCCTTTCGCGAGGCTGATGAGGTCGGGGTCGAGTTCCCAGAGGTTGCTCGCGAACCAGTCGCCGACGCGGCCGAACGCGGTGATGACTTCGTCGGCGACGAAGAGAATGCCGTGCTCGCGGCAGAGCGCCCGGAGCGCGGCGAGGTAGCCGGCGGGCGGCGGGATGACGCCGCCCGCGCCTTGCACCGGCTCGACAAACATCGCCGCGATGGTGTCCGCGCCCTCGCGTTCGATGACGCGCGCGGTTTCCTCGATGCACCATTTTCCATAAGCCACCGGATCACTCTCGCGGTCCGCGGCGTAGGCGTGCGGCGCGGGAACGTGGAGGAAACCGGGCAGCGGAAGGTCGAAGGGCGCGCTGCAGCTCGGCAGTCCGGTCATGCTCGTGGTGGCGAGCGTGACGCCGTGATAGGAAAACTCCCGGGAGAGAATTTTCGTCCGCTGCGGCTGGCCGCGGAGCTTCCAGTAGCCGCGGATGATTTTCAGCGCGGACTCATTCGCCTCGGAGCCGGAGTTGCAAAAAATGGTGTGCTGCACGCGCGGCGGCGCGAGGCTGGCGAGGCGCGCGGCGAGGCGGATGGCGGGCTCGGTGGTGCTGTTGAAAAACGACGGGTAATACGCGAGCTGCCGCATCTGCGCGGCCACGGCGTCGGTGATCTCGGCGCGGCCGTAGCCCACATTCACGCACCACAGGCCGGCGAGGCCGTCGAGGAGTTGGCGGCCCTGCGCGTCCTGCAAAAAGACGCCGCTGCCGGAAACGATGACGCGCGTGCCCTGCGCGTGCATGGCGTCGTGGTCGGTGAAAGGGTGGAGGTGGAAACGCTGGTCGAGCGTTTGGAGAGGAGTGGGGGTGCTTGCCATGCCCGCAATGAACCACGAACTTCAGGCGCTTCGCAAATCCATGGCGCAAATTGTTTCAAACCCCGCCGACCTTGCGGCTGGCGACGCCAAGTCCGCCGGAGTCGATCTCGCGCCGTTTCAGATCGACCGCATCCGCTCGGTGGACGATCCGCTTTTCGCCATCGGCTACGCCGCGCTGTGGGCGGAGTTTGGCGCAAAGGACGAGATGGAGCTGCGGGAGACGCTCGATCAGCGCTTCCGGCTCGCGCCGCGGATTCTTTCCGAAATGATCCTCCTGCGCCGCGCCGGGGAGTTTGTCGCGGTGCGGGATCACACGGCGATCGTCGCCGGCGGAGGCGTGGTGGTGCATCTCTCGCACAATCTCATTGCGCCGAACGCCCGGCGCACGGGGCTGGCGGGGTGGTTGCGGGCGTGGCCGATTCAAACGGCGCGGGAGTGTCTCGCGACGAACGGCGCGGCGGACGATGCGCCCGTGACGCTGATCGCGGAGATGGAATACGAAATGGCGGATGACGCGGCGCGCGAGATCCGCTTGCGAGCTTACGAGCGCGGCGGCTTTCGGAAGATCGACCCGGCTGTGGTGAGGTATTTCCAGCCGGATTTCCGTGCGTTCGAGGAGATCGACGCCACGGGCGGCGCGCGGCCGCTCGCGTTTCAGCTCGTGGTGCGGCGCGTCGGGAGGGAAGGGGAGGAGACCATTTCGGGGCGGGAAGTGCGCGGACTGGTGCGCGCGCTCTACGCCATTTTCGCGCCGCCGTTTCGCGCCGCCGACCTCGCGCATCCGCTGCTCGCGCTCGACCGACTGCCGCCGGACGATGCCGTCATCGCGCTGCTCCTGCCGACGCAATGCTGACCGCCTTCTACCATCCCGGCTACGCCGCGCCGCTCGGGCCGCACGTCATGCCGATTCGTAAATTCGCGCTCGTGGCGGAAGGGCTGCGCGAGTTTCCGGAGGTGCGGCTCGCCGCGCCCGCGCCGGTGACGGAGGCGGACTTGCGCCGCGTGCATACGGCGGAATATCTCGCGGCGATTCGGACCGGCGAGCCGCGGGCGCTGGCGGAGTCGCAGAAGTTTCCGTGGTCGCCGGAGTTGTATCCGTCGGTGTGCCTGACGGGCGGCGGCTGTCTGGCGGCGGCGCGGCAGGCTTTGCGCGATGGGGTGTCGGCGGCGGTGGTCAGCGGGTTTCATCACGCGTGCGCGGATCACGGCGAAGGTTTCTGCACCTTCAATGGGCTGATCGTCGCGCTCGATGCGCTCGTCGCGGCGGGCGAAATCCGCACCGCCGCGGTGCTCGACATGGACCTCCATTACGGCAACGGCACCGCGCAGCTTGCCGCCGCGCGCCCGCACGTTTTCGCGCTGTCGCTTTACGGCAACGACTACTGGAACAACGAATGTTTCCGCGACGTGACTGCGCGCCACCACGAGGACGGCGCGAATCACCGCTCTTGCGCGCTCCCCGCCGGCTGCGATCGCGCGACGTTGCTGCGCAGCATGGACGACGCGCTTCCGCTCATCGCCGCGCGCCGCCCCGACCTGCTGCTCTACCAAGCGGGAGCCGATCCGTATTTCGAAGACCCGTACTCCCCGCTCGCGCTCGATCACGACGACCTGCTGGCGCGGGACCGGCGGGTCTTTGAGTTTGCGAAAGCGCACGCGATTCCCGTGGCTTGGGTGCTCGCCGGCGGCTACACGAACGACGTGAGTAAAGTCGTTCGCGTGCATCTGATTACATTCCTCTCCTGGCGCGAAATTTATGGCGAGTGAGCCACGGCGCTTTCCCGGCGATTTGTCGGTCTTCCTGCCGGACCTCGCGCCCACCGCTGTCGCTGCGGCGGTGGATGCGGCCGTCGCGGCAGCGGGTGGGTGGGCGCGCACGCCTTTGCCAGAGCGGATCGCGCGGCTGCGCGTGGCGCAGGAGGC
>CAIQUL010000063.1 GCA_903874975.1 uncultured Chthoniobacter sp.
GCGACTCGCTGCCCATGAACCTCCTGAATTTTCAAAGGCGTGCGGATTCACGGGACATTCCTGTCGCCGATGGCGGCGCGCGCAGCCGTCAAGGCCTTGAGCCTGTCGAAGGGCGCCCAATCAAAAAAACGGCGCGCGCGCCAACTCTCTCACGCCTGGCCAAAGATGGCCGCGTCACGCCGGGCGTGGACGCTACGGGATGCCGCGCTCCCGCTGGGAGGTCACGACACTTTCCGCAGCCAGATGCTGCCGCCGGTATTGTCGAGGAACGGAGGAAAGCCAGCGCGGAAAATTTCCGGGAAGGCCCGTCCGGCGAAAGAGTTGAAGGCGACGATTTCGAACGCGGGGTGGCCGAGCAGAAAGGCCCGCAGGAAGAGCGACTCATTCCACGCGCGCCCCTCGCGGACCCATCCCGCCGGGTAGGAATAGGGGTAGAAGATGTCGTGAAAATGAATGAGGACGCCGCGTTTCAACCGCGGCAGGACGCGCAATAAGAGGAAGGCCACATCGCTGCCGATCTTGGCGACGTGGGAGGAGTCGATGAACAGGATGTCGCGCTCTTCGAGTCGGTCGAAGACGGCGAGCGGGACGGACTGCACGGGCTGGACGAGGACGGTCGAGCGCGCCCGGTCGGCGGCGGTCAGCAGGGCGTTCAGACGGTCGGGAAAGGGCTCGATGAAGGTCAGGTCGGCGGACTGCCCGGCGTGGTCGAGGGTATCGAGCATCACGGCGGAGGAGAAACCCGATCCGACCTCGACCACGCGGCGGGGCTGCTCCCGGCGGATGATGCCGGACAGGGTGAAAGCATCGGACGGAACGAAGAATCCATTTTCCACAAAGTAACGGTGCCCCGCAGTCTGCCGGAAGGGAAAGGGCGGTGCCGGAAAGCGGCCCAGCAGATCGAGGTAGTAGGCGCGCTGCGCTGGGCCGCGCAGGTCGAGGTGCTCCCACATTTCTTCGCCATCGCAGGGCGGTGCGGACTCGCCCGGCCGCAGGCTCTGGAGATCGAGGAGCGGGGAATAGAAATGCCCCGCCGGGAAGGCCATGACTCCCCGAAGGTTCGGTTGCCGGCGGCACAGACCGCGCAGGATTCGCGTTTCGATAAACTGCCAGTAAGTGCGGGGTGCGAGGAGGGCCTTGAAGGAAGTCATGTGGGGCGGCATCGCGAACGCCGCGCGGCCAGACCCGCATCGGTGCCCGTTCGAGAAATCTCCCGCAAGAACAAAAGCGCGCCGCCAACTTCACCGAACTCTCCGTTTGACACCCCCTACCCTCCCAACCATAGTCGCGCTCCGTTTTTCCCTGTCCGCTCCTATCCGCATTATGACCAGCTCACTCGTTGACGCAGCCTTCAAGATCATTCCCAGCCAGCAGATTCTGATCAACGTCGTTTCCAAACGCGTGCGTCAGCTCACCGCCGGGCAGCGTCCGATGGTGGAAACCGGGCCGCGCATGGGGCACGCCGACGTGGCGCTGACGGAGATCATCGAGGGCAAGCTCACGTGGGAGGCGGCGCCGGTGGTGGCCTTGGTGGCGCCAGGGAAGAAGGGAAAGTAACCGCCCGTGGCCCAGGCGCCGCAGGAGCGGGTGGCGGACATTTCGGTGAACCGGAAGGCGCTGCGGGAGTATCACATTCTGGAGCGGTTTGAGGCGGGACTGGAGCTGGTGGGCACGGAGGTGAAGTCGATCCGGGGCGGGTTGGCGAATGTCAGCGGGGCGTTTGCGCGGGTCGAAAACGGGCAGGTCTTTGCCTACGATGTGGATGTGCAGCCGTATGTGCGGGCGAGTTTCTCCCAGCATGAGCCGAAGCGGCAGCGGCGCCTGCTGCTGCACAAGCAGGAGATCGACCGGCTCTTTGGGCTGACGCAGGTGAAGGGGCACACGCTGGTGGTGCTGCGGATGTATTGGAAAGGGGCGCGCGTGAAGATCGAACTCGGCGTGGCCAAGGGCAAGGAGGCGGCGGACAAACGGCAGGATCTGAAAGCGCGCGCGGAGAAGCGCGAGGTGGATCGCGAGGTCGCGCGTTTCAACAAGAAGCACGCGTGACCCGGGCGCGCAGGATTGCACCGCGCACGTCCCGGCCTACAGTCGCCGCGGTCTTTTATGAAACTCGCACCCATCCGCAGCACCGCTCTCACCTTTGCCACCCTGCTCCTCGCGGCGTCTGCCGCGCCGCCGAAGGCCGAGCCCACCACCGCGCGGGCGGCGGACGCCGAATTTCTCAAGGAATCGAAGCAGGCCAAGTCCACCGACGCGACGGAGCAGGCGGCCTATGAGGCGTGGTTCGGGAAATACCGCCTCGATCTCAACGACCCAAAGATGCTCGACGCCGACGCCGACGGCGACGGGGCGAGCAACCGGGACGAATTCCTCGCTGACACGAATCCGCGCAATGCGTCGTCGCATCCGCCGACCGGCAAGGCGCAGGCCCCGCTGCGTTTCACGGAATACAACGAAGGGAAGCTCCCTCTGGTCCTCGAATCGGTGCGCGGCGGGAAAGCGGTGATCAAGAACGGCGACCTGCGGGAGACGGTGGTCGAGGGCGACCGCATCCGCGGCCTCCCGCTGCGCGTGACGAAGATTTCCGACCGCAAGACTTCGGACAAAGAAGGCGCACCGACCGACCGTTCGCAGGTACTGCTCGAAGACACCGCGACCAAGGCGACGATCACCCTCGTGAAGGGATTGCCGGCGAAAACCACGGCCACGCACGCGGTGCTGGCGTCCGCAGATGGCAAGGAATCGGTGAAAATACGGGGCGGGGATGTTTTCTCGCTCCCCGGCAAACCGGGCACCACGTACCGCGTACTCGACATCGCGCCCGACGAAGTCCTCATCCAGCAGCAGGACACGCGGAAAACGTGGACGCTGCTGCGCTAGGGACGCGCCCGGCGCGGCGTCAGGACTGGCCCGGCATGCGCAGCTCGAAGACCGTCTCGGCTTCGTCCTCGCCGTGGCCGGCCCGGGGTTCGAGACCGAGGGTCTGGTAGGCACGCTCAAGGGCGGCGGGGTTGTTGCGGAGTTCGGGGAAAACTGCGGTTAGACGCTGCTTGATCCAGCGGCGAGCCATGCCGTTTTCGACCGGGTGAACGGCCGGGGCACTGCGAAAGGCTCGCTGGATGAGTGAGAAGATTCGCGTTTTCATGTGCCGGGATGACCAGCGGAGCCCGGGAATTATTTGATGAAAATGATTTCCCTGCCGGGCCTACGCGGCAGGTTCCCGCAGCAGGATCTCCGCAGCTTGGGCCACGTCTTTGTCGCCGCGGCCGGAAAGGTTCGCGATGATGATCTCGCTCGACTTCATCTGCGGCGCGACTTTCAACACATGCGCGATGGCGTGCGCGCTTTCGAGGGCAGGGATGATGCCTTCGGTGCGGCTGAGCCGCTGGAAGGCAGCGAGCGCATCGTCATCCGTGGCGAAGTCGTAGTCGATACGGCCCTGATCGCGGAGGTAGGCGTGCTCGGGCCCGATGGCAGCGTAGTCGAGCCCGGCACTGACGCTGTGCGTGAGCTGAATCTGGCCGTCGTCGTCGGCCAGCAGATAGGTCTTGGTGCCTTGCAGCACGCCGAGCTTGCCGCCCTGGAAACGCGCGGCGTGGTCGCCATCGCGGATGCCGCGCCCGCCGGCTTCCACGCCTGTCATCTTCACCGACTCGTCATTGAGAAAGGGCCAGAACAGGCCGATGGCGTTGCTGCCGCCGCCGACGCAGGCGATGAGCAAATCAGGCAGGCGCTGCTCGCGCTCGAGGATTTGGCGGCGCGCTTCGTCGCCGATCACGCGGTGAAAATCGCGGACCATCATCGGATAGGGGTGCGAGCCGAGCGCGCTTCCGAGGATGTAGTGCGTCGAGCGGACATTCGTGACCCAGTCGCGCATGGCTTCATTGATGGCCTCCTTCAGCGTGGCCTGCCCGGCGGTGACGGCGACGACTTTCGCGCCGAGAAATTTCATCCGCGCGACATTCAGCGCCTGCCTTTCCATGTCCACAGCGCCCATGTAAATGACGCACTCCAGCCCCGCGCGGGCGCAGACCGTGGCGGTGGCCACGCCGTGCTGGCCGGCGCCGGTCTCGGCGATGATGCGCTTTTTCCCCATGCGCTGTGCGAGGAGGATCTGGCCGAGGGCGTTGTTGATTTTGTGCGCGCCGGTGTGGAGGAGGTCTTCGCGCTTGAGGTAAATTTTCGCGCCGCCGAGTTGCTGGGTGAGGCGCTCGGCGAAATAGAGCGGCGTGGGCCGGCCGGCGTATTCGTGGAGGAGCCAGGCGAGCTGTTTTTGGAAATCGGCGTCGGCGCGGGCGGCGAAATATTCGGTGGCGAGATCGTTGAGGGCGGTCATCAGCGTCTCGGGGACAAACATACCGCCGTACGGGCCGAAGTGGCCGTGGGCGTCGGGCAGCGAAGCGAGGTCGAGCATAAGAGCGCGAAGGCTAGGCGCGGGTGGCAGGCGGCGCAAAAGATTTTGCGCGATGGCGGGGCCTCGCGAAGGGCGTGACCGGGCCGGGGGTTACGCTTTGCGGAAGAGCGCCTGCACGTCCGCCGGGTCGAGGTCCGCGAGATCGAGGCCGACTCCGGGCGCGCGGGCGGAGGCGAGTTGGATGCGTTCGCCGATGGCGCGCGCCGCGGGCGCGGCGTAGTACTTCATCGAACCCACGGTGAGGTGCGAGGGAAAGACGATCACGAGGAGCGCGTTTTCATCCACGTTCACGATGAGCGTGCTGTAGCGCTCGCCCTGCTGGTAGAGGCTCGTGAAGTTATCCTCGTTCACGAGTTGCGCCATGAACTGCACGGCGTTGTAGGCGTTCGAGCCGAGGGTCGCGAAAGTGGTCGCGTCCATCGCCTCCTGGTTGCCGCATTGGTGGATGAGGTAGCCGGCTTTCTCCACGAGCAGCGCGACATTGGCTTCGCTCTTGCCCAGTAGCTCGGACATCGCCACGTCGAGCGCGTCGAGATCCTCCTGATTGAGTTGTGGAAATTGACCCATGACCGGAGTGGGTTACCTCCGTGCGGCGTCGCCGAGGAATTTTTGCATAAGCATGCGGGTGATCATGTTCAGCGTTTCAAAAACGCCGGTGCAACTGGAGGCGGAGGCCTCGAAGGACGGCGCCTGGACCTCACGGTTATTGAGCACGTAGTCCATGTATTCGAGCGGCGCGGCGTCGGGCAGGTCGCGCTTGTTGTACTGCATCACGAGCGGGATGTCCGCGAGCTTGAGATTGAGCGCCTTCAGGTTGTCTTCGAGGTGCTTAAAGGTCTCCACGTTTTCCTCCATCTTGTCGTACTGCGAGTCGGCGACAAAGACGATGCCATCGACGCCGCGGAGGACGATCTGGCGGGTGGCGTTGTAGATGACCTGGCCGGGTACGGTGAAAAGCGCGAACTTGGTTTTGAAGCCGCGGATAGCCACGGCTTCGAGCGGGAAGAAGTCGAAGAACAGCGTGCGGTCGCTGCTCGTGGCGAGCGAGGTGAGCTTGCCTTTGGCGGTATTCTCGGGGACCTGCACGTTGCCGTGGACCTGTTCGAGGTTGGTCGTCTTGCCGCTTTTCGCGGGACCGTAATAGACGATTTTTACCTGCAGCTCTCTGGTGGCTTGGTTGATGATGGCCATGGGTGCGATGGGTTTTAACTCAACGAATTTGCCGACCGAGTTCCGCGGCGATGAGGCGGAGTTCACGCGCGGGCAGGACCGCGCCAGGCTTCCCGAGCGCGGCGAAATAGACCGAGCCAAGCCGGTAGATCTGGCACTGGGCGCCGTGAGTGGTGAAAAGCAGATCGTCCACGTCGCCGAGTTTCATCTCGCCGGCGTACTGGTTCAGCCGTGCGAAAATCTGCGGGAGAAACGCCGCGACGACCTCGCTTTTCACGCCGTCGGGCAGCGCGGTGGCCACGGGCAGCCCTTCGCTCATGGCGATGATGGCACCGGCCACGCCCGGCAGTTTCACCGTGCCGGCGACGATCGCCGCGGGGGTGAAATCGGCGCGGTCCGGCTCGCCAAGAATCTCGCCGATGGTGGGCGCTGAAATGACGGGCGCGGCGAGCACCAGCGGCGGCTCGGGCGCGGGTGGCGCGGCGGCGGGTGGCGGGATTGCCGGCACAGGCGTGGGCACAGGCGTGGGCACAGGCGCGGCGGGTGGTGGCGCGGGCTCGCGACCGCTGCTGAAGAGCGACGGAATCGCTGCGTCGATCTGCACGCCTTTGCGCTCGGACTTGCCGCTTTTTCCAGCGGCGAGAAAAGCGGGGGCCACGATTTTCAACGGCAGAACCAATTCGATGTTTTCATCGAGCGCGCTCGGCTGCGCGGGCGCAGGCCGGAGCCCGGCACGGATGTCGCCCCACGTGAAAACCACTTTGCCTTTGCTCAGCCCGACGGACACCGGGCCGCCATTCAGCGTCACGGTGGTGGCGGGATCGAGCGTCGCGATCTCGCTGCGGATCGGCTCGGGCCAGCCTGCGGCGAAGGTGAACAGAGGCAGGGTAAGCGCCGGTAAATCGAGCGGCCGCACCGGGGCGGCGGGCTTGGGGACGGCGACGGTCGGAGGCGGAGCCACGGGCGCGGGCGGAACAGCCGCCGCGGGCGGCACCATTGATGGAGGCGGAGCGACGACGCGCATGGCGGTCGGCGCGGGGAAATCCACCATCCGCTCCGAGGCGGGCGGCTGCGGGGGGACGGCGCTGACGGGAATCCGTGAGGCCGGCTGAAAGTCGAGCGCGGTCGAGTCGTCGCGCGGCGCTGTCGTCGCGATTTGGTGCGGGTTGTCGGCGTTGCCAAAGAGATTGAACTCATCGTCCGGCGTATCGAGCGAACGCTGATCGTTGCGGCGCTTGAGGTGCTGCGGGTTCACGTGCCGAAAGACCTCCTGGAGCGGAATCTCGACCTGCCGCTTTTCCCCCGGCGGAAGCGGCCCGAAGACTCCGGATGGAGCCTGCCGATGGAGGCTGGCGAGCGACATTTTCACCGCGCCGGTGGCGAGCTGTTTTTGAATGAGTTGGAGCGGAAACGAGATGGTCGCCGCGCTCGACGGCGGCGCGAGGACGAACGTTTTCAACTCCTCCGGGAAACGGCTGACGATGGCGGCGAGCGAGAGATGCGCGACCTCCACGCTGGGTGCAGCAGCACCGTTCGCCGAAGGTTCACCCGCCGGGGCGCGGCGGACCGGAGCGGCGGGCGGCGGCGGGGCGGGTTTCGGAGCGGGCGCTGGCTTGGCCTCGGCGGGTTTGAATAATTTCCGAAAAATCGAGAACATGAGGCGCGGTAATTTTCGTCTCCGGTCAAGCAGCAAGGGTGCCAGCGGGAGCCTGCGGAAAATGTTTCGGGGCGCTGCCGGGCGTGGCCCATGACGTGCTAAGAAACCACCCGCCGCGGGCCGGAAGATTTTTCTCCGGAAACGCGCACCAACCGCTTTCATCCTCGCTCCAACCACCCATGCCCGCCCGGCAGAGAATCCTCATCCTCGACGACGAACACGACATCCTGGAGATCTACCAGGAGATCCTCGCGCGTCTGCCGAGCCAGCCGGAAATCCACACTTCGGACACCGGTTCGCGCGCCATCGCCTTGCTGGAAAGCGACCCTTTCAACCTCCTCCTCGTCGATCTGCGGATGCCGCAGATGGATGGCTTTCAAGTGCTGGCGATCGTGCGGCGAAAGTTTCCGACCCTGCGCGTGGTGGTGATGACGGCGATGGAGGACGAGCAGTTTCGCGCCCGCGCCTACGCCATGGACATCGACCTCTACATCGAGAAGCCGAAGACGGGCAAAGAGATCATCAACTTTGTGGATTGCATCGAGTCCATGCTCGAAAAGGAGGACTCGGGCGGGTTCCGCGGCGTGCAGAGCAAGACGCTCGTCGATATCGTGCAACTCGAGTGTCTGACGCAAAGCTCGGCGATTTTGAAAATCGCGAGCGCGCACGGCGAAGGCCGCATCTGGATTCAGCGCGGCGAGATCATCGATGCCGCGACCGGCGAGTGCCTCGGCAAGGAGGCGTTTCTGGAAATGCTCCGCTGGAAGGCCGGCAGCTTTGAAATCCTGCCGAACGAGGTGCCACGCCCCCGCACCATTTTTTCGTCGTATGAAAGCCTGCTCATGGAAACCGCGCAGACGATCGACGAGACGGAATCGGACAGACCCCCGGCCGAGGAAGAAAATCCGCTGGCCGGATTCGCGCGTTACAAAGGCGTGCAAATGGTCGTCGCGGTGGATGGAACGGATCCGACGAAAGTGGAGCACTGGGGGTCCGACAACGCCGAGGAACTGGCGGCGTGGGTGCATCACACCACGCGGGCTTTGCACGCCGTCGGCGAGCGCCTCGAAGGCGGCCCGCTGGAGCAGATCGAAGCCCTCGGTCCGCAGCGTCACCTCGCCGTTATCTCCAGCGACACGCAGGATCTGGCCGTGGGTTTCACCCGCTCGGCCACGCTGCCGTACATCCGCGAAACGATGAAACAAATCGAAGCCAAATGGGTCTCCTGAAGCCTTTCACGCGCTCGCAAAAAGCGCCCGCCCTGGATCGTCTGCCGAGCGGTTGCTACACCGTTCACCGCGGCGGCGAACTCGTCGCCTCCACACTGCCCTCGAGCTTTTCGCGTGCGACCATGTCCGAGATCGGCAAGGCCGTCATGGAGGCCTTTCACTCCGCGCAGGCAGCCAATCTGCCGCTGACCGACCTGCACCTGAAATACAGTGGTGTGACCATCACCGCGCGCGAAATGCGCGGGGGCGCGCTCGTCTTTCTCCAACCCGCAACGCTCCACCTTCCGCACGCCCACACACTGCCCGCCATGCACTACAAAAACCTCGATGAATTCATCCTCCACCTTGAAAACTACATCGAGTGCTGGAAGCAGTTTAACCACTACGTGAACCTCGCGCGGGACAAGAAATTCGCCCGGGAGGACGAAACGCAGTTTTTGGAAATCAAGAGCGTGATCGCGCAGGGTCTGGAGGCGATCATCGCCTCGACGGAAAAGGGCGGGCCGAAAAAGGACGAAGTCCACGCGCTCTTCTCCAACGCGCCGAGCCTGCGCTATCTCGCCGATGCACCGGAATCCATCCCGACCGTGGAAGGCCAGTGGCACAAGGTCTACCTCGGGCTGCAGTCGCTGCTCGGTCAGCTCAAGGTCCAGCAGAACAAGGCGGAGAAGGGGAGCGGGTGGAGTCTCTTCGGGCGGAAGTAGCGGCGTTGTCCTCCGGCTTACCGCGCTACGCCGAGTCCGTGGCGGAGGGCGCGGCGCGGCGCGTGGTTTTCTCAAAGAAAGGGCTTGACAGCGGCGGGGCTCACGCGACTAAAGCGGGCAGCGTGGTTCACTCGGACACTCCATCCAAATCACAATGAATAAGGTTCTCCCTATCACCTTCTTGGCGCTGAGCATGGCCGCGTGCAGCGTACCGCAAGGCAAAAAGTACTCCGAGACGAGGCGCGAACTGCCCGCCATCGCGCTGCCACCGCCGGAGTCGAAGATCGAACTTTTCGGACCCCAGCGCGGAACAATCGTCTCGCTGAAAGGCGACGGCATCCTCACCCTCTGGCTCTCGTCAAAGCCCGCGAGTGGTTATAGCTGGCGTCTGGCAGAAATCCCCGACCCCACGGTTCTGCGGCTGGTCTCGAAGGAATTCGTGCCGCCCTCAGAAACGAACGTCGGGCAGGAAAAGTGGGTTTTTCAAGCAGTCGGCGACGGCGAAATCGACCTGCGGCTCTGGTACACCGGCACGCGCCGCGACCAGTTTGGCAGCGCGCCAGTTTTCCAATGTTTGGTCTCCGTGGTCGGCGATCTGGTGCCGATGGCGAAAGGACCGGACGGCAAGGATTTCATGCCAATCAAGCGGCACCGCGCAAAGCCTCGTCCGCAAATGCGCCCGAAACTGCCTCGCACCACGCCCGAACCGGAGCCAAGTTTCCTTACCGAACCGGTCTTCCGCTCCAGCCGCGTGCACCTGCGCGAGCAGCGCGCCGGAGACCAAAAGCCGGGCTGAATGCACGGGTAAGGGGCTCGGGCGCGCAGGTTTGCCGGGCATCTGGCGCGCGGCAAGCGGGTGTGAGCGGCTCGCCAACCGATGCCACGACAAAAATTTCCTTCTCCGGCAAATCACTACTTGCAGTGTTCCCGCCCTGCGGCCACTTTCCCGCCGAACTATAAAGTTTTTAGCCTCGCGCTGCCACCGAAGCGCTTTCACTTTTCTCCACCGCCGTACCACGCATGAACAGCAACGGAATCCTCCGTAAGCACTGGTTCCACGTCACTCTGCATTTCCTCGCGGACACGACGATCTTTTGCCTCGCGTTCGTCGTCGGCATCCTTGTGCGGTTTGGCGACAG
This sequence comes from uncultured Chthoniobacter sp., assembly GCA_903874975.1. Classification (GTDB taxonomy): domain Bacteria; phylum Verrucomicrobiota; class Verrucomicrobiia; order Chthoniobacterales; family Chthoniobacteraceae; genus Chthoniobacter. Next base: position 10,314 of record CAIQUL010000063.1, read on the forward strand.
CGATCCGCAACTGGCCGCGGGTTCACCGTGGGATCACTGGCCGACCTTCGTGCTCAGCGGCGTCATCCTCTCGGCGATGATCTACATCGTCGGGCTCTACTCCACGCACAGCGCCCATCGCGGGGCGTTCGAGCGGGCGTTCATTCTGCTCGCCTGCACGCTGGCGTCCGTCCTCGTGGTGGTCGGCGGCTCGTATGCGCTCTCCGCGCACGCGCCGGGTCGCGGCGTCATGCTCATCGGGTCCGCTGCGGCCTACGTGTTCGTCCTCATCCATCACGTCTTCCTCCTCCACGCGCTGCGCACCGCGCGCGAGCGGGTGGCCTACATCGTCACGAGTCCCTGCGACGAACTGGAGACCCGCCTCTTCGCCAATTTCAGCGGCCGCAACCTCGAACTCGTCGGCGTCATCGCCTTTTACGGCTACCAGCCCACCGGCGATGTCCGCGTGCTCGGGCGCGTGGACAGCATCGCCGAGATCGTCGAGCGCGAAAAAATCGACCGCGTCCTCTGCACCACCAAGAGCCTCACCAACGCCTCCCTCACGCGCCACTTTTGCAAACTCCGCTACTCCGGCGTCTCGGTCATGCCGCTGATCATCCTCTGCGAGGAAATCGAGCAGTATGTCCCGCTCGAACTCATCACCCCCGAGTGGCTGCTCAGCGCCAGCGGCGAGCCGCAGTTGCTTTACATTAAAAAGGTCAAGCGCCTCTTCGACATCGTCTGCTCGCTCCTCGGGTTGATCTTCGGCGCACCGCTCGTCGCCCTCGCCGCCGTCGCCATCTGCCTCAGCTCGCCCGGGCCCATCTTCTACCGCCAGACGCGCGCCGGCCGGTTCGGGCGCGAGTTTCGCATCCTGAAGCTCCGCACCATGCGCGTGGACGCCGAGAAAAACGGCGTGCAGTGGAGCGGCGAAAACGACCCGCGCGTCACTTGGGTCGGCCGCTTCCTCCGCCGCTACCGCATCGACGAAATCCCCCAGCTCTGGCAGGTGCTCTGCGGCCACCTTTCCTTCGTCGGCCCGCGCCCCGAGCGGCCCGAGTTGATCCAGATGCTCGCGACCGAGATCCCCTACTACCAGGAGCGCGCCATGGTCCAGCCCGGCATCACCGGCTGGGCGCAAGTCAGCTACCCCTACGGCGCCTCCGTCACCGACGCCCGCCGCAAGCTCGAATTCGACCTCTACTACATGAAGCACATGAGCCTCTTCCTCGATGTCTTCATCCTCCTCGACACCGTGCGCATCGTCCTCCTCGGCGGCGCGGCCCCGGCCACGCGCGCCCTTTCCCAGACGGAGACCCTGCAGGAGTGGGTGCGGGCGAAAGAGAAAGAAGCCGAGCCGCTCCACCCGGCCGAACTCGGCTCCTCCTGATCCCCGTTTTGGCCGCCCGCCACGCACCGGAGCGGCGCGGTTCGCGCCCAAAGATCGCCTTCATCAAGCGCGGCCAGTTCTCTGGCATCAACTTCCGCATCCGGAAGGAGCTGGAGCGGAATTTTCCGGAGTTCGACGTAGAGGAAATCGACATCGGCCTCGACCTGCTAAAAAGGCACCCCGCCGTCATGCTGCTCAACTGGCTCCGCGTCTTCGCACTTTACGGGTGGGCCATCCTTCGGCACCACCGCCCGGTATCGCCGTGCTTTTACTACACGCCATTTATCTTTCGCCAAATCCGCCGCCTCCTTATCGCCCACCTCGAAGGACGACGAAATGAATTCGCCTTCACCGTTTCCACGCAATCGCTCTTCGACGCCCACCTCGCCGGCGTCCCGCACTTCATCTACACCGACCACACACACCTCGCGAATCTCCACGCGCCCCTATTCAGCCGCGCCTTTCTCGCCAGCAACAAATGGATCGCCCTCGAGCGAGATGTCTATCGGAACGCGACCCGCATTTTCACTATGGGCGAAAACGCGCGCAGTTCGCTGATTGGCGAATACGGCATCGGCACCGACAAGGTCGGCTGCATCTACGGCGGCAGCAACATCGACACCTCCCCCGTCCCGCTCGACAACGCCGCCTTCCGCAACCGCACCATCCTTTTCGTCGGCATCGATTGGGAGCGCAAAGGCGGCCCCGAACTCCTCGCCGCCTTTCACCGCGTCCTCGCGCGCCTCCCCGACGCCCGCCTCCGCATCGTCGGCGCCGCGCCCGCCATCACCCACCCCCAGATCGAAGTCCTCGGCCGCGTCCCCATCGACCGCGTGAAGCAACTCCTCACCCAGTCCACCCTCCTCTGCCTCCCCAGCCGCTTCGAGCCCTTCGGCATCGCCGTCCTCGAAGCCTTCGCCGTCGAAATCCCCGCCGTCGTCACCCGCATCGGTGCCCTTGAGCACCTCGTCACCGACGGCGAAACCGGCCGCGTCGTCCCCCCCGGCGACATCCCCGCCCTCGCCGACGCCCTCACCGACCTCCTCAGCGATCCGGAGAAAAGCCAGCGCTTTGGCCAAAACGGACACCGCTTTGCCCGCGAGCACTGCACCTGGGAAGCCGTCGGAAAAAAGCTCCGCGCCGAGATCGTGCCGCTGCTCGCGGGGCAAAACCAGGACGCGGAAAAGTAGCTTGGACTTCAGTCCGAAATCCCCACGTCCCCAGCTCCTCGGCCGTGACGCGGAGGCCGGAGTCTCAAAGCGGGATTGAGGTCCACGAAAGACCCGAAAGGCCAAACGGTCCTTGCGTGGCGTTTCGTGCTTTTCGTGGACACGCCAACAGCAGGAGATCCCGCAGGTCGGCAGTCTCTCCCCCTTGGTCCCGCGCCAGCGACGCTCTCCACACCCCGCAGCGGCCAGCGCGGCGACACCGACCCGCGCGACGTTGACAAGCCCGCGTGGGTTTCGTCTGTTCCACGCTCTATGCTCCGCCGCATTTCTTCCGTTTTTGCGCTGCTGTCCGTGGGTGCTTGGGCCGATCCGGTCGCCGAGATGGCGGCGTTCTCATCGTTGAAAAATGTGGACCTCGCGAAGCTCAGTGCAGGCGAGGTGCAGACGGGGCGCGGGCCGACGATGAGCTTCCCGCGCGGGCTGGCCATCGAAAGCGCCTTTGTGGTGAAAGCACCGATCGCGAGGACCCTGGAAATCCAGCGCCAGTGGTCGCCGGCCCGGCACCCGGAGCTGAAGGTCTGGCTGCACGGCGAACTCCCCGCGAAGCCGACGGCCGACGATTTCCGCCGGCTCGCCAGCGCCCCGACGAACGGCCCGGTGAAGGCGCTGATCGCGGCGACGGAGAAATTCGACGCGGCGAAACCCGGCCTGAATGTCAGCGCGGAGGAAGCGAAGGCGTTTGGAAAAAGCGGCCCGCCGTGGAGCGCGGTGTGGGCCAATGCGCTCCTTGCACGGGCGCAGTCATTCAATGCGGGCGGGGTCGCGCGGCAGCCGGCTTACGTCTGGAAGGGCGAAACGATTTCCGCGGCGGATGAACTCGGGCGCTTGCTCA
>CAIQUL010000064.1 GCA_903874975.1 uncultured Chthoniobacter sp.
GGCAGCCGCCAGCGCCTCGCCGGACCCTATACCCTCCTCTCCTTCCGCGACAAACTCGACGGCCCGGAATCCCTCGTCGTGCGCCGCGCCGACGATCCATCCTACGTCTTCCCGTTCCCGGTTCCGAACGACCGCGCAAACCACTTCCAATTCGACGGCGACCACGCCATCTCCCAGCAAGGCCGACTCGAAATCATCGACTTGAAAGCCAAGCGCCTGCTCACCTTCCCCGGTGACGAAAAAGCGCCCATCCACCAAGCGGGATTCCTCTGCCGCATCGGCCCCGAGCGTCTGCTCAAAATCGTCGTCCGCGATGGAAAACAACACGCCTTCAGCATCGACCTCCGGAGCGGGGAAGTCACCGAGGGGGCCTTCGAAAACCAGAGCGAGCCCATCGCCACGAACCGCCTCCTCCAGCCCGGCGGCCCATCCGCCTTCCTGACCTTCGACCGCGTCTTCCTTTCCTACGACAACAGCATCCTCACCGGCTGGACCGCCGCCCCATAAGCACCGAGGTCATCGCGCACAATTCAGCGATCATTGAGCAGATTCAGCGAAAATTGATGGCGTGAACCGAATGCGACAGCCGGTTCGTGGGGGGCAGCGGAGTTGTTCTCTTGTGAAAAGCGTGCAGTTATTTGGAAAATTGAGCGTCGTCGGAACGTCGTGTTTTCTCTGGGTCGGACGGCCGAGTATGGTAATCGAGAGGGGGAGATGGTTTCGAAATAAGAGAAAGTGACGTATTGCAAATAAGAGGATTTGCAGTATGTGAAAAGAGAGTTCATCACCATGTCACCCAATCAACTGCTCGCTCGCCATTTGGAGACGGCCAACGCCGTCGCCAGAGAGAGCGTTATCCGGGGCAAGGACCTGACGCAACGGCAGCGTGAATTCCTCGCGAAGGCCGGCTGCCTGATCGAGGTGATGAAGGGCTGGTATCTGCTCGCCCCGCCAGGTGTGGATACGGGCGACACCACCCTCTGGCACGGCAATTTTCTGGCATTCCTTGGATTCTACTTGGAAGAGCGCTTCGGCAAGGACTACTGCCTGACTGCGGAGAGTTCGCTCGATCTTTGGGCCGGACAGACGCGCACACCGGCACAGGTAATCATCATGACGCGGGAAGGTGGCAATAACCGGATTGAGTTGGCCTTCGGCACGTCGCTCATCACCTATCGCGACGAGGCGAGGGTGCCAGCGCAGCCGGCGAAATTCCGCGGATTGAATGTCATGTCGCCGGGCATGGCGTTGGCACGAGTGTCTCCCACGTATTTTGAAAAGGACCGAGCGAGCGCCGAAATCCTGCTGAGGATCGCCGACGGGCAGGAGATTGCCCGAGGTCTTTTGGAGTTTGGCAAGACCGCTCCCGCCAACCGCGTCATTGGGGCTTTGCAGGCCATCGGCCAGGAAGAAAAAGCGCAGAAGGTGCTCGAAATCCTTTCGCTCGGGAGGCTGACCGTAAAACCCGAGAATCCATTCTCCAATTCCGGTGCCTTGATCAGCCCTCATCTTCTCATCCGTAGTCCGTACGCGGGTCGCACTCATGCGCTCTGGTCGGAAATGCGGAACACCGTAATCGAGAATTTTCCGCCTCCGCCCGGCGAGCGGATCTCCAAAGAGGCTTACCTTAAGCAAGCCGCCGGCATCTACACGAACGACGCCTATAATTCCCTCTCGATTGAAGGCTACGTCGTCACGGCGGAGTTGATCGAAAGAATCCGCAGCGGTGCCTTTCATCAGGATACGCCCGAAGCCCGGCAGCCAAAAGATGCGATGGCCGCCAAAGGTTACTGCCTCGCGCATGAAGGAGTGCTGCGCAGCATTGGGCGAATCTTCGATGGAGAAAACCCCGGACGTGTCGTCGATCGCGATCTGCAAACCTGGTATGCGCAGCTTCACCAGCCATACGTGGATGCTGGAATCATCCCGGCCTCCGCGCTCGCCGGTTATCGCGAGAGGTCGGTCTATATTCGCAACTCCCTGCATGTGCCGCCACCACGCGAGGCCGTGCCCGATGCGATGGAAGCGCTCTTCGCCGCGTTGAGCGGCGAAGACCATCCGGGCGTCCGAGCCGTGCTCGGCCATTTCGCATGCGTATTTATCCACCCGTACCCTGACGGCAACGGTCGCATCGGCAGTTTTTTGATGAATGCCATGCTCGCCTCTGGAGGTTACCCGTGGACGGTGATCCGCGTCACCCGTCGAGCAGACTACATGGCGGCTCTGGAAGAAGCTTCAACCAAGGGAGACATTGCTGCGTTCTCCCGCTTCGTTGCGCAAGAGATGCAAGTGGACTGGTCTAAAACCGAGATTCGCCCCTGGGGAGACGCCGATTAAATGGCGCTTTCGGCAATTTCTTTCTGCCGCTTTTGTCCGCTAGGAGATTGAATCAGCGGTTTCCTAGCAGATGAAAAGTCCGATCCTGACTCTCGTCGCCCTCCTCTTGGGAGCGCTCGCTGCGCCTGCGGCCCCACCCGCTGCCGACACCCGCTGGGAGGAGGCGCTCAAGGCTTACGCGAAAGGCCAGCGGGAAGCCGGGCACCGCCTCCTCACCGCCCTCGCCGCGGAGCATCCCGGCGATCTCGACCTGGCCGCGGCGTGCTACGGAAAGATCCTCGCGAGCGAAA
>CAIQUL010000065.1 GCA_903874975.1 uncultured Chthoniobacter sp.
CCTCACCCGCGGCCAGCTCATTGCCGATTCCGTTTACTTCGGGGAGTTCGGCGCCCTGCAGCGGCTCGACGCCCGCACCGGCGAGCTGCTCGAAAGCCGGCCCTGGGCGATCCAGTCCGAGCGCGCCCTCAGTTTCACCATCTCCGAGCAGAACCTTTACATCGCCACGGACCAGCCCCGCGATGACCCCCGCCAAAAAGTGGGCCAGCCTCCCGGCCCGGAAGTGGCCTCGTCCGCGCAGCCGCTCAAGTTGCCTCTCAAACCCGCCTGGTCGCTCATGCGCCCGGGTGCCTCCCTCATTCTCCCGCCCGGCGGAGTCAACCCCGGCACGGCCATTCTCCTTGGCGGCGGCATGATCGAGTGCCTCGAAGTCAACGAACGCGGTGGCACCCGCTGGCGTCGCTTCCTTGATCTCAAGACCAACAAGCTCGTCGTCCGCTTCATTGGCAAGAACGGAGAGATCCTCATACTCATGGAACAGGGCGAGTCCCCTGACAATCCCCCGCGTGCCCTCGGCATCGACACCAAGACCGGCGCGACCCTCTGGGAGACGACCGTCCCTCCCTGGCGCGACCCACCACCCTCCTTTTGTGGCTCCCTGCTGATCGTCGCCAGCCACGCCCACCACTTGGGCGGCGTGGCAATGGCCATCGACCTCACCACGGGCAAACAACTTTGTCGGCGCTACCTTCGCAGCAACTCCCCTCCGATAGCCAAAGGGGACGAATCTCGTTTGCTGCTTGTTGGCAACCATTGGACGTCGAAACCCTCGCATGTGACCCTCAACGCCCAGACCGGCCAGACCATCGCGGACTCCCCGGAAAAATCCGCATTACTCCCCATGCTTTTCACCGTCCACGGCAACAGGGCCCCCGGCGTTTATCTCCTCCCTCCGGTGGGAGACGCAACGATCTTCCAGCCACAGGCCGTCATTGCGGACCATGTCGGCGGGACTGGCGCTCCCTACTACCTCATCCGGCCCCGCGACGGCACTGCCAAGGTCCCCGAGGGCGTCTATCGCGCCGACGACCCATCCTACTTCTGCAGACTCCCGAGCGCTGACATCCTCTTCGATGGCGACTACGCCATCCCCACCCAGGGCAAACTCGCGGTCACTGACCTCAAAGCCAAACGCCTCTTGCCGCTCCCTGCGACGGACGAAAAGGCACCCATCCATCAACCGGGACTTCTCTGCCGCATCGGCCCCGATCGTTTGCTCAAAATCATCGGCAGAGGCGACGGGAAGAATCTCGTCTTCACCATTGATCTCCCGGGCGGGACAGTGACCGAGGGGGTCCTCGAAAATCCCGGTCAGGCCGAGGCATTCGCCAATGCGCACTACTTCAACCCCGACGCCAACCCCCATCATGTCCGGCCGTTTCTTCCGACTTTCGACCGCGTTTTTCTGACCTACGACAACACCACCGTCACCGCCTGGGTCGCGGCTCCCTAGCAAACAAGCAAATGAAAATTCCGATCCTGATTCTCGCCGCCATTTCCCTCGGAGCGCTCGCTGCGCTTGCGAACCCACCCACCGACGCCCGCTGGGAGGAGGCGCTCAAGGCTTACGCGAAAGGCCAGCGGGAAGCCGGGCACCGCCTCCTCACCGCCCTCGCCGCGGAGCATCCCGGCGATCTCGACCTGGCCGCGGCGTGCTACGGAAAGATCCTCGCGAGCGAAA
>CAIQUL010000066.1 GCA_903874975.1 uncultured Chthoniobacter sp.
CGTCGGCGATGAACCCGGCGGCGCGATTGTGGCGCCCCCCGCCTTTGATGAAAATGCCGCCCTCGACCTCGATCAACGTCCGGCTTTCGACGTGGGCGAAATCCGCGCGCCATTTGCGCTCAGCGTGAAATCGAAACTCGCGTTTCAGTTCCGGACCGCCGAGCCCGCGCCAGTAGAGCGCGAATTTCGTTTCGAGACGCGAGGGTGGTTTCTGGTCACGGAAGCGGAGGCGCACGCTGCCCTGCGCATGTCAAAGCGGACGCATTTTGGTTGATGCAGATCGGAGGCGTTCGCGTCTATTGGAGCCATGAAGACATTGCTCCTCGCCCTGTGCGCACTGACGGTCGTCGCCTCTGCCGAACCGTGCCAGAAGGAGCGGACGCTGGTCGGCAAGAACGCGTTGGTTCGGGACGGCTCCGGCCGCATTGCCGGGACGGTCAGCACCTCCGGGAACAGCACCACGTTTCGCGACGGCAGCGGACGCATCACTGGAACGGCGAACGTGGCATCCAGTGGCAGCCAGACTTTCCGCGACGGCTCGGGGCGCATCGCTGGCACGACCTCGACCTCCGGGAGCAACACGACCTTCCGGGATGGCTCGGGACGGATTTCCTGCACGGCGTCTGCCGCATCGTCGGGCTCGACCACCTATCGCGACGGCAGCGGGCGCATCATCGGCACGAGCAGCGTCTCCGGCGACTCGATCACGTATCGCGACGGGTCCGGGCGCATCACCGGCACCGCGAGCGTGCGGAAGTGACGTGGCTCAGAGGAGTTTCTGCTGACGCGGATCCTCGCTCTCGATCTCGTCGCTGATGGTTTTGGCGATGCGGCAGGTGACCGACGCGGCGCCACGGAAATTTTGGAAAAGGTTTTCTTTATAAATGACCTTTCCCATTATTCTTCGCTCGTCGCTGCGCCGCCGTTCACGCTTTGGGCGAGATCCGCCCACGGGCCCGCGGGCGAATCCGCGCCCTACACAGTGAGCGTGATGTCGTTCGCGGTGTTCACGCGTTGAAAGCGCGCGAGGAAGGCGCCATTTATCTCAAAGACCTGCTGCCCAAGCCCGTCCGGTTCGCGACGGTCGCCGCCGCGCCGATCCATCACGAATTTCGTTTTCGTCTGCCGGATGAGTTTGGATGGCAAAAGTTTACTGACCCTTCTTCATCACGCAGCCATAGACACCACCGGCGACCCCTCCGGACCGGGCCTGGAATTTGACGGTGACCTTCTGCTTGGTGCGCGTCAGTTCCGGTGGGATTTTATAGGCCACGTCATAGAATGAGCCGGACTGGTTGCGGTTGACCGTCTCGGTCGCAATCTTTTGCCCATCCACCAGAATGTCGAAGGTGCGCCGCCGGTCGCTGCCCCAATAGGTGCAGACGAGCGTGGCGGGCTGATCGGGGGAAACCTCCAGGTCGTAGCTGAACCACCCGCCGTCACGCGCATGACGGAAGACCTTACCCTCGAAAGGTCCGCTCTGCACGTTGCCTTCCGTCTTGAGGCCATGCTTGAGTTCCGACTCTGCGTTCCCGATGACCACGCTGTCCGGGTTCAGATTCGCCGCTGGCTTTGCCGCCTCCGGCGCGACGGGTTCCGCGAGGAGTTGGTGGCCCAAAAGGGACATGAGGAGGATGGTCAGGATGAGTTTTGGTTTCATAGGTGTGGTATCGTTGTGGGGCGTTGGGGTTGAGTTGTAAAATGCTTTTTGGCTTTTCGTCGCCTCGCTCTCCATGACCTCACTCGGAATCGAGGACGAGGATGGAACCGTCTTCGCGGCGGATCTCCCCATGGCGCCGAACTTCCCCGGTGGGCGCGGCGACTGGAGAAGGAAGGGGCTTCTCGTGGGCGGGATCGGTTGGGCTCCCTTGTGGTTCGGCAGCGTAGCGGTCGATGCGGCGACCTTAGCGCGTGACTCTCACGCGGAGAAAGCGCCGCAGATGGGCGGGATCGCTGAGCAGAAAGAGGTCGCGCACTTCCACCCCGGTGTTCGCGCCGGCGGGAGTTTCCGTGGTGGTCACTCCGCCGATGAGGCTCGTCGTGGCGCCGCCGTTCACGCTTCGGGCCAGATCCGTCCACGGGCCGGCGGGCGAATCCGCGCCCTGCACGGTGAGGGTGATGTCGTTCGCGGTGTTCACGCGTTGAAAGGTGATGGTGAGACGTCCGGCAACCGTGCTGCCGCGCGGGAACGGGTTTGCGGCCGCCGCGTACGGGTCGGCGCCGAGCGCGTATTCCAGCAGGTTGACGAACCCGTCCAACTCGACGTCCACGAGGTCGCCCGAGAGGGCCGGGTGGTTCCAGTTCGCGCCGAACTTTGCCCACCGCCACGCCTCGATCGCGGAAGGCACGAAGGTCGCGGAGATCGTTTGCGCCGCGGTCACGTTGGAAAAGGTGAAGCTGCCCGCGGGCGTCTGGGGCGTGCCATTCACCGTCAGCGTCGAGAGCTTGTAGCCCGGTTGCGGCGCGCTCGTGAAGGTCTGCCCGCCGCCCGGTGGCACGAGCACGGCCCCGGTCGGATTGATCGTGCCACCCGCGCTGGTCGAGGCGGTGATCACATTTCCCGGCGACACAAAGCGCGCCATGAGATCCGCCTCGATCTGCTGCCGCTCCGTGGTGGTGAGCGCGACTTTGTAAACGAAGACGTCGCCGATCAGACCGTTGAAGACAGTCCACCCATCCGGGTTGTTGCGGCCGACGTTGAAGGCGTTGGCATACGAGCCCGCGACATTCGGCACGAGCGAGGTGAGTGTGCTCGTCGAGGTAACGGCCATGATCTCGGTGCCATTCGCGAAGACCTTGTATTGCCCGTCCGGCTGCGCAACGAGGCTCAGCACCGTGGCCTGCCCGCTGGGAATCGCGTTGGCCACGCTGCCGGTGACCCTGGCGCCGTTGCGCCACACGACGATCTGCCCGGTATCGTTGCGAACGCCGAGCACCAGCCGGTTGTAGAAAAGGTCCACGACCGACGTCCAATCCGTGGTGGTCGTCGTGTAGCGCGTCGGCCGCACCGCGACCACGATCGTTGCGCCATTGATCGGCACATTCGCGCTGGAGGTGCCCTGGCGAAAACCATCGCCCTCGCCGTAAACGCTGTTCACCCATTTTGCGCCGTTGAAGATCTCGACCGTCGGCGAGCCCATCGCCGTGAGCGTTTGCCCCGCGGGCTGGTAAGTCGGCCAATCTCCGGTGGCTCCACTACCGGGCAGCGAGGAACTGAGGGCGGAAAAAAGCAGATCGGTGGGACGCGGGATCCCGATGCCGACGAGCGCAAAGCCGATCCCGCCCACATCGCCACCGCTGACCACGAGCACTTTCTCCGGCGCGGAATAAAAGCTCGTTCCTCCCGCGCTCACATGCCAGGTGCCGTCGAAGACCGGCTGCGTGTAGTCACCGCTCGCATTGGTGGTCGCGGTGAAGACGGGCGTGCCGCCGGGCGATGTCGCGAAGAAAACCGACGCGCCCGTGACCGCGGTGCCGTCGCTGCGGCGCGTGACCCGGCCCGAGATGACGGCGTTGGGCACCAAGGCGAAGTCGATGCCGGCCACGGCGACATTCGCGACCGTGACCAGCCGGTCCGCGGAAAAATTGTGCGCAGCGGCGCCGGCAGCGACATACCAAGTGCCGGCTGTAACCGACCCGGAGTATTGCCCGCTGGCATTGGTGATCGCCGTGAAGGCGGGCGTCGTCGCCGCGCCGGGGCTCTCGCTGAAATAGACCGTCGCTCCCGCGAGTGCGGTTCCCGCCAAATCGCGCACGGTGCCCGACACGGTGTAGCGCGGAGGCGTGCTGAGCGGATTGAGCGGATCCGTGCCGAAGCTCAACTCGACCGGATCGACCACGCCGTCGCCATCGGCATCGAGCTGGATCTGCGCGGCGGTGAGTGCGCGGTCGAAAATCCGCGCGCTCAGAATGTGTCCGTCAAAATACTGCCGGGTCGCCGTGTCCTCCGACGTTTGCGAGAAGCCGATGCGGAAACATTTCCCCGAAGCCGCGGAATCCGCAGCCGGGCCGGTGTAACTGCGCGTGGCGACCTGCGCGCCGTTCACGAAGAGCGTCGCGGTGCTGCCATTGAAAGCGAGCGCCACGTGCTGCCAGCTGTTCAATGTCGCGGAGACATTCGTCGCCCAGAGGCCCAGCCCGTCGAGCCAGGCCACCCACTTCCCGGCATCCAGCCCGAGGCCGCTCCCGGCGCCGCCGCTGCGCTCGTCGCCGCTGTCGAAGACGGCCTCGTAGTTGCTCACGTCGTCGGACGTCCGCGGCTTCACCCACGCGGCCAGGGTGCGCACGCGGCCATTGCGCACACCGCTCTCCGCGGTGGTGCCCGTGCCGTTGAAATCACTCGCCAGCGACGGCGCGAATTGACCGAGCAGGTCGCCGCGCCGCGCCACTTCCTGCCGCACCTCGGCGTCGGTGAGCGCGACGTTGTGGAAGCGCACGTCTTCCACGCTGCCTTTGAAAAGCGCGCCCGCCCAATCGCGACCGAGATAGTTCGCCTGCAGGGCGGTGTGATTGTTCGCCGCGAGCACGCTCAGCGGGGTGAGCGCCGTGGCCGCGCTCGCCTCCGACACGCCGCCGACGTAGAGCCGGGCGGAGCTGCCATCGAGCTTGAAGGCGACATGCCGCCACGCTCCCTGCGGAAGCGTGCTCACGCTCGTGAGGGTCGCGGTGGCCGTGCCGTCGCTGATCGTGAGCACGGCCTGGCCGGCGGCGTTGCGCGTGAGCTTCACTGCGCGCGTGGCGCTGCTGCCGAGAAAGAGCAGCGGTTCCGCGGCACCGATTGCGTTGGCCGGTTTCACCCACGCCGCGAAGGAAAAGTCCGGCGCATCCGCGATGCTGCGATCGAGCGCGGCGTAATCGTCCACGCCATCAAAGGTCACGACCGTCGAGCCGATCGCGGCATCGGTGCTGCGCACCGGCGCGCCGCGCAGCACGGCATGCAGCGCGCCAAATTCATCCCACCACTCCTGGCCGTCCGGCTCCTCCGTGCGATAGCTGGCGATGAGTCCGCGCGGTTTGCGCTGGGACTGCGGATAAAAGGCATCCCACCAACTGCCCCACGGCACGTGGCTGAAGTGGGCACCGTCGCTCACCGACGAACCCATCGAGTAGTCGTGATCGAGGATGGCGGTGCCGCTGATCGTGCCACCGGCGAAGGGAAACGCGCAGCCGCGGACGACGGCGTCATCCGTCACCGTGGTGCTCTCGATGCGCGTGTAACCGCAGACCAGCGCGCGCGCGCGTACGACCGCACCGCCGACGAGATGCGCGCGATCGCGGATGCGCGCCTCGCCTTCCACCAGCGCGTTGCTTTCCACCAGCGCGAAGCCGCTGACCACCGCGCTGCCCTGCACCGTCGCGCTGCCTTGCACCACGGCGTAATCTTCCACCCGCGCCGTCCCGAGCACGCGCGCCGTGCCGAGCACTTTCGCATTTGGCCCCACGTAAGCCGAGCCCGACACGGTCGCCGATGGACCGACAACGCCGCCGCCATTGCCGTGATTGGTGAAGCCGGACGGGTTCGCGACGTCGAAGGGATGCGGCGCGGGCGCGGCGTTCACGAGGCGGACTTCGTAGTCGTAGCGGAGGCGATCGGCGTGTTTGTCCACGGCCTTCGTGTTGCTGAAACTGTCGAGATCGAGCGTGGTGCTGCCGGGTGTCGCGGTGACGATGAGAAAGACCTGCGTCTCGCCCGCCGTGAGCGTGAAACTCTGCGTGCCCGGCGCCCACACCGGCGAATAGCGCACCGTGTCGCCCGCCGAGATCGCGGCGAGACACCAGCGCCAGTCCTCATCCGTGCCGGGCAGATCGAGGCCGCGCAACTCCGCCGTGATCGTCGCGCCCGCCGCTGCGGTCAGGTCGTGCATTTGATACGCCCAGCGATCCGGCGCGCGCTCGGGCGGCACACGCCACCAGCCCGGCTTGTCCTGCTGCGGGATGAGCTGCGCGCCCTGCCGCCAAAAGTGCGTGGAGCGCGCGGTGGTGCTGCCCCAGTGCTGCGCCCGCAGCCGTGTCTTCTCCACGAAGTCCAGCATCGGCCAGCGCTTGCAGCACTCGCACGCCACGTCTTTCACCGACTGCCCCGGAGGCACCACCGCCGCGAGTTTCTCGATCAGCGTTTTGCTCGGCAGGCCGTCGCGCCAGGCGGTGGCGGCGAAATTCGCGGGCAGGCCAAACTGCGTGCCGTAATCGTCGAGCGAGAGGTAGTAGCGCTGGTCGGCGTAAATGTGCCGGTTGTGATCGGGCCGGTAGTTCGAGTTGTTGGTGAGATTGTCGATCGCCGGGAGCGCGCCGGGGATGGCGTCGTAGAAATGCAGATTGCGCTGCGCCCGGAGGTAGTTCGCGTGGCTTTCCCAATGCCCGCCGGCCATCCGGCCAGGCTGCGCCATTTGAACGATGTGCCCGAACTCATGCGGCACGGGATTGCCCCAGCCTTCGTCGCCGAGCCCGCTCGTCCCGACGTTGAGGTGTCCGCGATTCGCGTAGCCACCTGCCCAGAAGCCGCCATACCACGTCACGAAATTCACCTTGTAGCGCGGCGTGGTCGTCGAATCGAACTCCCGGAACGGTTCGTTGTAGCCGAGCTTTCTGCAGAAAACCTGGTAGCTCTCCTCGCACATCCGCAATGCCCGTCGCGCGTGCGTGGTGGTGAAGTTCGGATTCGCCGGATCCCACCACACGCACACGTGCTTGCTCTCCATCCGGTTCGTATTCGCGGCCGTGAGCGGCGCGAGGAAGTTCGTGTCGGTATTCAGCGCGGGCGCAGTGCCGGCGACGTCGCCGACTTCGATGTAATCAATCTCGAAGGCCCCGGTGCCCGCGATGATCGGAGTGATGCGGATGTCGCGCAGGGCGTCGCGCCAGAAAACTTCCAGCCCGAGGTCGAGGCGGTAGGTGTGAAAGGCAGCGTCGTCGATCACGGTCGCCGCCGGAATGACGAACTGCCGCGTGGCCGCGAAGTCGTTGGCCGTGGACGTGCCGAATTCGACGCGCACCGCGCCAGTATAGGCGGCGGGCACCTTGATGCGGATTTGCAGGTAATCGTTGAATCCCAGATCAAGGTCCGGACCGCTCGCCAGCGCGGTGAGACTCACCGCGGCATCGTTGCTCCCGGATGCGTCGCTGCCCACGAGCGCGCCCCCGGTCGCCGCGAGGCCCGTCACATTTGCACCGGTCCAACCCTGCAGGTTGCCGGCAGTCGCCCATTCCCCGAGCACGGTGCCCGTCAGTCGATCCGGGGGATCGACCGCAACGACCGTCGCATTCTGCTGCGCGTTCGCCGAGACAACGAAAAACAGTGCGAGCGCGAGAGCGGGCAGGATGCGAAGGAGGATCATTTTGGCGGGGGTGAAAAGTGCGCTGGCAAAAGCGCGTGGCGAATAAAGTGGCAGCTTGTCAGGCACTTGCAAAATATTCTCATTGAGTGTCCACGAAAGGAACAGTTACGGAATTTTTCTGACTAACCTGGTGGGTGAGTGAGGCAACTGCCGCCACCCTATGGCCTTTCGTGCTTTTCGTGTCTTTCGTGGACCCCAATCCCGTTTCTCGGCTTAACAGCCTGTTGCAACACGGGCAGCGCACCGCTCTTACCTCGGATTTCTTCCTCGTCCGCTTCCTCTTGATCATCCTCATTTCCCCCTTTTTTCGCTCTCGTTCCCAAAGTGGGGCTTTGGGAATGTAAGCTCACGGCGAAACTCCGTTTCGGTAGCTTGGAGGTCATGGGTTCGTCGTCGAATGTGAATTACCTCTTCCATCCTCCCACGAAGCGGAGTTTCCCCTGCGGAAGTTTGCGCTCCCCAAGCCTCACTTTGAGAGCGAGGAGATGAAAATCACTGCCTCCGGGCGATTCTTGAATCCGAATCGTGATTAGCAGCGGAAAGCCCATGACCTTGGAGGTGAGCGCAGAACCCCACCCACCCCAAAGTCCATCAATACCAATGAAAACCATCACCTCACTCCTGAAGACCTCCGCCTGCCTCGGCACCTTTGCACTGGCTGCGCTTTTCACCCAGGCCCCGCTTTCCGCTGCGGAAAAAACCGTCGCATCCTTTGAATCCGACGAGCCTCTGAAATCCTGGACGTCTGTGAATGATGGTGTGATGGGCGGTATCTCGAAGGGTGGGTTCAAACGATCCGAGCAGGGCACTCTGCTTTTCACCGGTGATCTATCGCTGGAAAATAACGGCGGCTTTGCCTCCATCCGCATGAAGCCCAGCGCGCTCGGGCTCTCGGGCATGTCTGCCCTGGTGGTGAAAGCGCGGGGAGATGGCCGGACTTACTGGGTGGATCTGCGGGTGACCAATCAGATGAACGCCAGCTCCTACCGGGCCTATCTTCCGACCACCGCCGGGGAATGGCAGGAAACACGAATCCCGTTTGCTGACTTCAAGCTGCAGGCTTTCGGGCGCGAACTTCCGGTCAAGCCACTGAGTGTGGCCGCGGTGACTTCCGTCGGTTTCACGCTGGCCGACAAAAAGGCGGGACCTTTCGCTCTCGAAATCGGGGCGGTGAATGCTTCCGGTGGAGAAGCGAGCGCGGAGCCGGTGAAGAGTGGAAACAACTTGGTGGAGGTGGCCAAGGCGTCCGGTGGCTTCAAGACCCTGCTGGCCGCAGCCACCGCCGCAGATCTCGTCGGAGTGCTCTCGGGCGAAGGACCGTTGACGGTGCTCGCGCCGACCGATGAGGCCTTTGCGAAGCTGCCCTCGGGGACGGTGGAGACTTTGCTGAAACCGGAGAACCGGGAACAACTCGTGGGCATCCTCAAGAACCACGTCATAGCGGGACGTGTGACTTTAGCCAAAGCACTGGAAGCGCGCGAGGCGTCGTCGTTGCAGGGTTCCAAAATCGTTTTCAAGTTTGAGGACGGACGGGTTCGCGTGGGACCAGCGACCCTGACCAAAGCCGACATCGCGGCCTCCAACGGAGTCATTCACGTGATCGATCAGGTGCTCATTCCGGCCAGGACGGAAACCGGGGCTTTGAATGCTGCCGGGCTGATCGAACTGGCGATCGAACGTGGCGTGCCGATTTTCAATCACGGCGACTTGGCGGGGTGCGCCGCGCTTTACGAAGTCACGGCGGAGGCCCTGCGAACCCTAACCAGCGTCCCGGAAGCTTCCCGCAAAGTGTTGGCCAAAGCGCTCCAGGAAGCGCGCCTGGAAAAATCGCCCCGGCAACGGGCTTGGATCCTGCGCGCGGCGCTCGATCAAACGTTGGCGAGCCTGAACTGAGAGTTCGCCCGCTCGTTTTAGCTCTCGTTTAGCTCTCGTTCCCAAACTCCGTTTAGGAACGCACTTGCTGGCGAAACTCCGTTTCGGTGGCCTGGAGGTCATGGCTCCGTCGTCGGATGCGAATTACCTCTTCCTTCCTTCTACGGAGCGGGGCTTCGCCTGCGGAAGTTTGCGCTCCTTTAGGACAGGGCATTTGTCATGGACAATGGCGAGGGGATGCCCGCCGTTTCCACGTTCATTTCTTACGGATCCAATCGGGCAACTCACCGTCACCTGTCTCGCCGCCTTCGAGCAGCCAGCTCAGGTTGAACCGGGCGATGGACCCGCCGCTGTAGCGGTGCTTCTCGCCAGCTTCCATGAATATGTAGAGCCAGCCTTCACTCGGGGTGCCGGGGCGGCCCGCCGCGAGTGAGGAATACGCGCTGGGGCCATCGAAGACCCGCCGCTTGATCGGCCACGTCCTGGCACCGTCGAAGCTCGCCCAGACGGTGACGTGCAGCCGGTCCGCGTTCTCACTGTCGCAATTGCTATAGAGCAGGATGTCGCGATCCTGAATCGGCAAACGCACAAGGCCCGCCATGCAACCGGAACCCGAATCGATCTTACCGCGAGCGCCGTCCGGCAAAATCTTCGAGATCGCCAGATCCTTCCAACTGGCACCGCCGTCATGGCTCCAGGCCTGCCAGCGCCGCGACTTGTCGTAGGTGCTGCCGGGCGGGTCCCAGTGTCGCCGGGAATCGTAATAGATCCGGCCGTCGGAAAGTTCGGCGACGCAACCTTCGCCCGTCCCCATCGCCGGAAAAGGCTCGCTGGTCAGCCAGGTCTTGCCGCCATCGTCGCTGTAGATGGCCGTGTTGAAACTCCCGGGGTAATTCTCCCGGCGGTCACCGGTCGGTCCGAAGTAACGCGCTGGTCGCAGGAGTCGCCCCTTGTGTTTCCCGCGCTGCAACTGGATGCCATGCTCCGCCATGTGCAGCGACGGCGCACGCCCTTGCGCGTCAGGTTTGATGACCGGCAACTCCTTCGTCCATGTCCTCCCATCGTCGCGGCTGCGATACATCGCCTGCTCCGTCGGGGGTTTGGGCCAGATCATCTGCTCCACAAAGACGAGAATATCGCCGCTGGTTTCGTCCACGGTCGCACCGCCGGCATTCCATCCGGGGTTGGCGATGGTGATCGGCTCGCCCCAAGTCTTGCCGGCATCTTCACTGCGGCGCACCTGGACTCCCTTGTCCCACCATTCCTTCTTCTTTCCGTCATAGGCCCCGTGGACCACGAGAACCGTGCCCCTGCCGGTCACCAACACATTGGGCAAACGACCGGCTTCGAACAACGGCTGGATCTCAAACCTCGCTTCACCACGAAACGCGTTGATTGGTTCCTCGACCGGCTTTCCGGCTGCGAAAAGTGACATCGCCAGAAGGGTCGCGGCGAAAAGAAGGATAGGCATTGGATTCAGGGAAGGTTGGTTAGCAAACTGAAAGAACACGGTCGGGGACGCAAAGGCGATCCTTCATCGGCGGGAACAGGCGGGGCATCGAGGCCACGGTCGCGCGCGGGTGGGATTTGAGGTTCCCGCTGCTTGGCCGGTTTTCCCCTCATTCCCACAGTGGGGCTTGGGGAATGTATGCTCACGGCGAAGCTCCGTTTCGGGGGCCTGGAGGTCATGGCTTCGTCGTCGAATGCGAGTTGCCACTTTCTTCTTCCCACGAAACGGAGTTTCCCCTGAGGAAGTTTGCGCTCCCACAGCCTCACTTTGGGAGCGAGGAGAAAAAATGGGCGGCTTTCCAAAACCGCAGAAAGCGGCTATGATCGGACGCATGAAATTTGTGACCACTCTTGAACGGGATGAGGACGGAGTCTGGATCGCCGAGTGTCCCTCCATCCCCGGTTGCGTCAGCCAGGGAGAGACGCGCGACGAAGCGCTCGCCAACATCCGCGAGGCCATTGCCGCCTGTCTGGAAGTGCGGGCCGAGCGCGGCTTGCCGCTGACCATCGAGACGCAGCAGGTCGAGGTGGCCGTCTGATGCCCGCGCTGCCGGCACTCAGCGGGCGCGAAGTCGTCCAAGCGTTTGCCAAGGACGGCTGGCAGATGGTGCGGCAGCGGGGCAGCCACATGGTCATGGTAAAAACGGGCCACATGGCCACGCTGTCCGTCCCGGATCATCGGGAAGTGGCCAAGGGCACGCTGCGCAGTCTGATCCGCTCCAGCGGCCTGACCGTGGAGGAGTTTCTCGCCTTGGCGGACCGGTAGTGCGTCGAGGTTGATTTCGCACGCGGGTGAGATTTGAGGTTCCCGCTACTTGGCCGGTGCGTCTTTCTTTCCTCTCGAGGTCAGGAAGCGCATCAGATCGCTGAGTTCGTCGGGGCGGAGTCGGTCGGTGAGGCCGGGGGGCATGAGCGAGACGGGGCTGGCGTCGAGTTTTTCGAGGTCGGCGTTGGGGACGGAGACGATCTCACCGGCGGGTTCGCGGATCAGCACGGCGGTGGCGGTTCTCTTCATTCCCAAAGTGAGGCTTTGGGAATGCGCGCTTACCGCGAAACTCCACCTCGACGTTCTGGAGCGATTCATGGCTTCGTCTTCGGATGCGAGCTGCCTTCCTCCCTCCTCCCGCGAATCGGAGGTTCCCCTCACGGAAGTTTGCGCGCCCAATGCCTCACTTTGGGAGCGAACGCCAGAACTGACCGGCGCAGGCGGCTCAGCGCGTCCGCAATGACAACTGACGCGGCCCGGCCGCGTTCGCTCTAGTGATTTTGTTAGGCGACTTGGTTTTCATGCTCAACGAGGCACCGGGGCTTGCTCCGTTAGAAGCAGTAAGAATGCCTCGGCGGCATGCCAGGTGTGCGGTGGGGAGTTGCGGATTTTAACGAGAGCGGGGGAGACAAGCTTAAGACCATCGTAGCGAGCTTCGCTGGCGCGCTCTTCCCACGTCAGCGGGTAGTCGAGATTGCTCAACGGGCTTTTTTTGGTGCCGTGAAAATGGTCGCAGGCCCAGCCGAGATACGGATACCGGCCGCGGTCGTCGCTGTCTTTTCCAGCGACGTGTTGCTCCCGGTAGTCCATCCAGAAAAGCGCGCTGTAGCCGTCGGCAACTTTGGGGACGATGTAGGGGTCGGGCAGGCCGAGGGCGCGCAGGCCGTATTTCAGCCACTTGGTCTGATAGACGGGGTGGTCGGCGAAATCGGAACGACCGTGGATGTATTTGCCCGTGGCATCGCTCCTCTCAAAGCGCGGCACTTCGGCGAGCACCTTGGGCACGAGCGGGTGGTTCTTGTCGGAGACAAGCGAGATGAGAAAGAGGGCCTGCCCCAGATTGTCCGCCTCTGTCTCGCCCTTGTTGTTCCGATCAAATGGTTCGCGGAGGCCGAGAATCCACGGCTTCAGCAGTTCAAGGTTGCCCGTCTCCTTGAATGCCAGCGCCATCATCGCACCGTCTCGATACCAGGGCTTTTCATAGACGAAGAAGTTCGGCACCGGCCCGGCTTCGGTGATGTTGACGAGCAACTCTTGATGCAGGACGCGCAGGACGCGCGGGAATCTTTTTCCTTTGAAGTCCGGCAGATTCACCGGCGATCGGGTTCCGTCCAGTGCTGCGCGCTGCCCGCCCCGCTCGATCCACACGGCTTCAGAATCCTCTCGCAGCGTGAGCGAGCCGCCATCCTCAGTCTCAATCCAAATGGTGTAGTCCGGCGGCACAATGATTTCCCGGCGCACCTTCCACCTTTGCAATTCACGCCCACTTCTTGCGTCGAAAAGGATGCCGTCGCGGTAAAGGAGTTTGGTGCGCGCGCCCATTCCGAAAAGGAAGAACTTCACGTCGGGCAGCTCACGGGCACCGCCATGCTCGTCACGACAAGTTTTCAGTTCCGCCCGATAGTCCGTCAGCGATTGCGCGTGCGGCTCTCCAGCGTGCATGGACGAAGCCGCCAGGAAGGCGGCAAGACATAAGACTCGGAACGTGGTTTTCATGGGAGATGTGCGGAGTCGCCGAACGTTCAAGCGATGGCAACCCCACTAGCGGGGGCCAGCGTTGATCGCAAGGTTGGGGTTGAATGAAGTAGGTGCATCGAAACCAGAGGGGCTAGTGGGGGTTGCCATCCGCGCCTTGTTCGGCATTGGGTGTTGGAAGGCTCTTAGCGGCTCTCTCCGCGAGTTCTTTGAAATTACCACGCCGCTCGTAGGTGACATGAAGCTCTTGGTTCATCCGTCGTAGTTCACTGAGCACTGCTTCCTGATGTCCCTTTTCGATACCGACGATACAGCCCTTCAACAACTTCGACGCAGCGCTGCTATACCAGATATTGTAGTTCAGGCCTTCTGCCCAACCTGCCACTGTAAACATCAAGCACGCCCACCCAAAGGCGGCCACGGCTGAAACCAACCGAATGGGCTTTC
>CAIQUL010000067.1 GCA_903874975.1 uncultured Chthoniobacter sp.
AGCGTCTGGTGCTCGGTCGCGCCCTCGTTGGTGTTGTCGATCCACGAGAAATAGTGGCTGAGTGAAGGCGTTTTTTCGTCCGCCCCCGCCAGTGGAAACGTGGCAGGCTCAACATTGCTGAGGGAAACCGCGCCCGATATCAGGAGGCACGATAGAATGCGAAAGGACGTGCCGAGAAGATGGTTCCGGGGGATCAGGTATTTCATGTGCGGCCATCCATATTCCCGAGAGACATTGCGGGACAACCACTATTTTGGGAGGATTGACCGAATGTCGCTCACTTAGTTGATTCGAAAATCAGAAATAATGAGCAAAAAAGACGTTAATCGTGTAAAACTAATTTTTTGACGAAAGAATGATTGGTTAATATTCGTTTCGTGATTGAGTTTGGCGTGTGAATCTTTTGGCGTATGAGTCTATCCCTTAAAGTTCTGTCCTGTCTGATTGAAACGCGCGAGGCCTACAAGTGTAAGGTCAATCCGGACACCTGGTTCGCGCGATGGCTTTCAACCGAGAAGCAATTTCTGGCTAGGGGTAGGGGACATTGGAGCGCGAAAATGATGGTGGTTTCGATTCTTGCGAGTTTGGCAACCGCCCAGGCAGCCACTGGCATCGATCAGAAAAGTGGCGTGGCGGTTTCGCCTCTTGGCAAGACCATTTTGCAGGGCACCGTGACCGGCGGCGGGACGGCTGATGTCACCGTCTTCTGGGGACCCGCCGATGGCGGGACAACCCCCGCGAACTGGGTGCACAAACAAGTGCTCAAAGAGGTGAAATCGGACACGCCTTTTTCCATCACCGCCGAACCGCTGGTGTTTGGCGTGACCTACCATTAACGTTGCCAAGTATCCAGCAGCGGCAGCGAGGTCTGGGCACCGGCCGCCACCCCCATCATCAGTTCCACTGCGAAAGCCCGAAAACCATGACCAAACTTCTTCCCGCCCTGGCGCAAGCCGCTTTCGTGCTGTTCGCGGCGGGCCCGGTGCGGGGCGCGGCGGATTACGAGCGGGACATCAAGCCGCTACTGCGTGGGCGCTGCTACGCTTGCCACGGGGCGCTGAAACAGAAGTCCGGGCTGCGGTTGGACACGGTACAGCTGATGTTGAAGGGTGGCGAATCGGGCGAGGTGTTGGTGGCTGGCCAGCCAGGCCGGAGCCTGCTGATCGAGCGTGTCGCGGAGAATGATGCCGAGGAGCGGATGCCTCCGCTGCATGAAGGCGAGCCGCTTTCTCCCGCGGAGGTGCAGCTGCTGCGCGAGTGGATCGCATCGGGCGCGGCAGGACCGGCGGAGGAAAAGGCCGAGACCGATCCGAAGGATCATTGGGCCTTCCGGCCACGCGTGCGCCCAGCGGTGCCGGTCGTGGCCGATGCGGGCTGGGTGCGAAATCCGCTGGATGCCTTCATCGCGAAGAAGCGCGAGGCGCACGGGCTGGCCCCGCAACCGGAAGTACCGCGTGGGGTGCTTTTGCGGCGCTTGTCTTTCGATCTGCTGGGGCTGCCGCCGAGTGCGGAGGAAATCCGCGCCTTTGAAAATGACCAGCGCCCCGAGGCGTATGAGAAGCTGGTGGAGCGCCTGCTGAATGATCCGCGGCACGGGGAGCGCTGGGCGCGGCACTGGATGGATGTGTGGCGCTACAGCGATTGGTGGGGCTTTGGCGACCAACTGCGCAACAGCCAGAAGCACCTCTGGCACTGGCGCGACTGGATGGTGGAGTCGCTGAATGCGGACACGCCTTATGACGAGATGGTGAGGCAGATGCTCGCTGCCGACGAATTATATCCCGGCGATCCCGCCAAGCTGCGGGCGACCGGCTACCTGGCGCGGGGTTTTTTCCTCTTCAACCGCAACCAGTGGATGGAGGAAACGGTGGAGCATGTGGGCAAGGGATTCCTCGGGCTGACAATGAACTGCGCGAAGTGTCACGACCACAAATACGACCCGATCGCACAGGCCGACTATTACCGGATGCGCGCGTTTTTCGAGCCGTATCATGTGCGGACGGACATGGTCCCGGGCGAGACTGATCTGGCGCGCGACGGCATCCCGCGGGCGTTCGATGGCTGGCTCGATGCGCCGACCTACCGCTTCGTGCGCGGCGAGGAGAGCAAGCCGGATAAATCGAAGGTCATCGAGCCCGGAGTGCCGGCGCTGCTGGCGTTCAAGGAGCCGGTGATTCAGCCCATTTCGCTGCCACCAGAGGCGTGGCAACCGGAGCGCTTGCCATGGGTGCTGGACTCGCATATCGCGGCGGCAAAAGCAAAGCTCGCCCCGGCGGAGGCGTTGCTCACCAAAGCAAATGAGAAACTCGCTGAGGTAAAAATAAAGGAGCCGGATTCCGCGAACAGCCAGGCCGTGGCTGGGGCGGAGGTGAAAGTGGCAACTATGGCGCTCGAGGTGGCGCGGGCCGGGCTGGCGAGTGTCGAGCGGCGCGCGGCGGCCCTGCGGGCCTCGTGGGCGAATGCCGGAGACGCGGGTGATGCCGCCACCGCAGCCGCCAAGGCGGAGCGTGAAGAGACCGCGGCCACCGCACATAACAAAGTCGCCGATACCGAACTGCAACTGCTCCGTGCGGCGGCGGACAAACGCGGCGAGCTGGAGCAGGAGGTGAAAAAGGCCGGCGAGGCGCTGGGAAAAACAGAGAAGGCGCTTGCGGAGTCGTCGGTAGAATTCTCGCCGCTGTTGCCCGCCGGCGCGCAGTGGTCAACGACCCGTTTCCTCGACTCGACGAAGGATGACGCGGTAGTGAAGTTTCCCGCACAGAGCAGCGGACGCCGCCGGGCGCTGGCGGAGTGGATCACCGATGCGCGCAATCCGCTCACGGCGCGCGTGGCCGCGAACCACATCTGGACGCGGCACATGGGCACGCCGCTGGTGGCGAACGTGTTCGATTTCGGCAGGAAAAACGCGGCTCCGGACAACCCGGAATTGCTGGACTGGCTGGCATCGGAACTCGTCGAGAGTGGCTGGAGTATGAAGCATCTGCACCGGCTCATTGTGACCTCCGCAACTTACCGGATGAGCTCTTCGCTGGCGGGCGGTGAGGCCAGCGCGGCGAAGGATCCGGACAACCGCTTTTGGTGGAGGCGCACCCCGATTCGCCTCGAATCGCAAGCCATCCGCGACTCTCTGCTCGCGCTCTCCGGCTCGCTGGATTCCACGCTGGGCGGTCCGTCGGTTTTGCCCGCCGACCAAGCGGCGTCCAAGCGGCGCAGCCTCTATTTTTTCCACTCGAACAATGAGCGAAACCTTTTCCTCAACACGTTTGACGAGGCGGGGGTGAAGGAGTGCTACCTCCGCGAGCAGAGCATCGTCCCGCAGCAGGCGCTCGCGATGACAAACAGCCCGCTCATCCGCGAGTCCGCTCCGAAGATCGCCGCGCTCCTCGCATCGCCGGACGATGCCGCGTTTGTGCGCCAGGCCTTTGTCGTGCTCCTCGGCATCAGCGCTAGCGACGCCGAGGTGGCGGCGAGCGCGGGTGCGCTGCTGGCATGGCGCAAACTTCCCAACTCGACGCCTGAAAACGCCCGTGGCAATTTCATCAAGGCACTGATCAACCACAACGACTTCGTCACCCTCCGATGAATCCCGCACACTTACCCCGCCGTACTTTCCTCGCCGACATGGGGATGGGCTTCACCGGCCTCGCGCTAGGCGCGATCCTCCAGCGCGAGGCGCGCGCGAACGGAGCGGTGTGGATGCCGCCGGATGGGCGGCCGCATTTCGCGCCAAAGGCGAAGCGCGTGATCTGGCTCTTTATGAATGGCGGGGTCAGCCACATGGAGAGCTTCGATCCGAAGCCGATGCTGACAAAGTATAGCGGCAAGACCATCGCCGATACGCCCTTTGCCGGTGTTCAGGATCCCGCTAAACTTGCCCTCGCGCGCATCACCGTTCCCGACGCCAACGGCAACCAGCGCAATATGCTATACCCGCTGCAAGTCGGCTTCCAGAAACACGGGCAGAGCGGCCTCGAA
Organism: uncultured Chthoniobacter sp.; assembly: GCA_903874975.1. Taxonomy (GTDB): domain Bacteria; phylum Verrucomicrobiota; class Verrucomicrobiia; order Chthoniobacterales; family Chthoniobacteraceae; genus Chthoniobacter. Next base: position 3,976 of record CAIQUL010000067.1, read on the forward strand.
GTCAGCGACTGGTTCCCGCACATCGCGCGCAGCGCCGACCGCCTCGCGGTGGTGCGCTCGATGTGGACGACCGACAGCAATCACGGCGCGCAGACGCAGTTTCACACCGGTAGGAACATGCTGGACGGGGAGTTTCCCACGCTCGGTGCGTGGGTCGACTATGGGCTGGGCTCGCTCAACGAAAATCTACCGCAGTTTGTTTCCATCGGTACTCGCGAGTATTGGATGAGGCGTGATGGTCACTACCTAGGCCCGCAGCACGATGCCGTGCCGCTGCGCATCGACCCGGCCAACCCGCTCGACTTTGGGAAAGACGAGAGCGGCGGTTCGGCGGACGCGCAGGCCGTGGGCAAGGAACTGACTCGGCAGCTCAACACCCTTCGCGGTGTGGAGTATCCTGGCGACTCGGCGCTCGCCGCGCGCATCGCTTCCTACGAACTCGCCGCGAGGATGCAGCTCTCCGTGCCAGAGGTGCTGGATTTTTCCAAGGAAACGGCGAAAACGAAAGCTCTCTACGGGCTGGATCAGCCGCACTGCCGCGAATTCGGCACGCAGTTGCTCGCGGCGCGGCGGCTGGCCGAGCGTGGCGTGCGTTTCATCCAGATTCAGCACGGCGGCGGCGGGAACGGCGGTTGGGACGCGCACAGCGAACTCAAAGCCAACCACGCCAAGAACGCGCTGGCCGTGGATCAACCCATCGGCGCGCTGCTGGAGGATCTCGATCAGCGCGGACTGCTCGACGACACGCTCGTGGTTTTCGCCACGGAGTTCGGTCGCACGCCCGGCTCGCAAGGCTCCGATGGTCGCGACCACCACATCTACGGCTTTAGTGTGTGGATGGCCGGCGGCGGGCTG
>CAIQUL010000068.1 GCA_903874975.1 uncultured Chthoniobacter sp.
ATGCGCAGCCGCGTGACGAGCAGGCCATTCCACGCGCCGAGCGCCGCGCCCGCGAGCACGCAGAGCACGAGCACGGCGGCGAAGGGCAGAGCAGTAGTCGTGACGAGCAGCGCGGCGAGCGCGCCGGTGATCGCCATGACCGAGCCGACGGACAAATCCACGCCGCCGGTGCCGATGACCAGCGTCATGCCGAGCGCGAGCAGCATGACTTTCGCGCCTTGGTTGAGCACGTCCACGAGCGTGCCGTAGAGGTGGCCGTCCTGGATGACCACGCGGAAAAAGGCGGGCTGATAAGCGAGGTTGAACGCGAGAAGGGCGGCGAGGCTCAGCACCGGCCAGAGCAACCCGCCGCCGGTGAACCAGCCTTTCACTTTGGCGAGCGGATCATTCATCGGCGTGGGGCTGGGCGATCATCTGGAGGACGCGGCTTTCGTCGAAATCGCCCTCGAGTTCGCCGACCTGCCGGCGGTCGCGCAGCACGACCACGCGGCCGCTCACGCGCACGACTTCCTCGAGTTCCGAGGAGATGAAAAGCACGGCCATGCCCTTCGCACGGAGCGTCTCGATGAGCTTCTCGATTTCCTCCTTCGCGCCGACATCGATGCCGCGCGTCGGCTCGTCGAGGATGATGAGCTTCGGCTGCATCGCGAGCCAGCGGGCGAGGAGGACTTTCTGCTGGTTGCCGCCGGAGAGATTGCGGATCGGCGTCTCGGCGCTGGCGGTCTTGATGTTCAGCGCGCGGATGTAGTGGTCGGCGAGCTGCGCCTGCTCGGCGGCGGGAATCCGGCGGAGCGGCCCCCGGCTGGCCTGCATGGCGAAGACGAGATTTTCGCGCACGGAAAGATGCGGGAAGATGCCCTCCACTTTCCGGTCCTCCGAGCAAAAGCCGAAGCCGCGCCGGATGGCCTCGCCGGGCGTGCGCAGCGCGGTGCGTTCGCCGCCGATGCGCAGCTCGCCGCTCTCGTGCGGATCAATGCCGAAGAGCATCCGCGCCGTCTCGGTGCGGCCCGAGCCGAGCAGTCCGGCCAGCCCCACGACCTCGCCCGCACTGATGCGGAGATGGATCGAGCCGACGCTGCCGCGGCGTCCGAGGCCGCGCGCGTCGAGCAGCGGAGTTTCCGCGCCCGCCGTTTTCGCGGAGGCGGTGGGCGCGGCCTGCGCGGCCTCCACTTTGCGCCCGAGCATTTTGCCGAGCAGCTCGAGGCGCGGCAGCGCGGCGGTCGCGTATTCGCCGACGAACGCGCCGTTGCGCAGCACGGTCATGCGGTCGGTGAGCGCGTAGATTTGATCGAGGAAATGCGAGACGAAGAGGATCGCGAGGCCGTCGTCGCGGAGCTTGCGGAGCACGGTGAAAAGCGCGGCGACTTCCTGCTCGTCGAGACTGGAGGTCGGCTCGTCGAGCACGAGCAGCTCGCATTTCACATCGAGCGCGCGGGCGATGGCGACCATCTGCTGGAGCGCGATGGAGCACGACTGCAGCGCGCGCGAAACATCGAGGTCCAGCCCCAGCCGCGCCAACGCCCGGCGGGCCTGCGCGCGGGCCGCGCGCCACTGGATGATGCCGCAGCGGCGCGGCAGGCGGCCGAGCATCACGTTCTCCGCGAGGGAGAGCGTGGGGATGAGATTGACCTCCTGAAAAACGGTCGAGATGCCGCAGGCCTCGGCGTCCTTCGGCGATCGCGGATGAATCTCGCGCCCGGCGAACTGAATCGTCCCGCTGTCGCGCTGATACACGCCGGTGATGATCTTGATCAGCGTGGATTTGCCCGCGCCATTCTCGCCGAGCAGCGCGTGGATTTCTCCCCGCCGCAGCTCGATCTGCACGCCGGCCAGCGCCTTCACGCCGGGGAAGGATTTCGTGATCTCGCGCGCGGAAAGTAGCACGTCGCTCATGGCTGGAGCAGCACCGCCGGGCCGTCGGCGGGCTGCGTGGCAAAGATGGTCGGCTCAATGCCGGTCGCCGCGCGATAGCTCGCCCGCAGCGCCGCCTCCACCTCTGCCGCCCGCGCCGCCTGCACCAGCGCGATGCAGCACCCGCCGAAACCGCCGCCGGTCATCCGACAGCCGAAAACCCCGCGCTCCAGCCCGAGCCCGCGCGCCGCCGCGACGACCGCGTCCAGCTCCGCGCAGCTCACGTCGTAGTCGTCGCGCAGCGAGGCGTGGCTGGCATACATCAGCTCGCCGAGTTGCTGCCACTCGCCGGCCCGCAGTGCGTCCACCGCCGCGAGCGTCCGCACGTTTTCCGTGACCACATGCCGCGCCCGGCGGAACAGCCGCTCCGGCAAAAGCGCCCGCGCCTCGTCCACGCGCCGCGGCGTCGCATCGCGCAACTCTCCCACCCCGAGCCGCCGCGCCGCTTCATAGCAGTCGTCGCGGCGGCTCTTATAGCCGCCGTCGTTCAGCTCGTGTTTCACCATCGTATTGATCACGAGCAGCGAAACGTCATCGCCCCGCATCGGCACCAGCGTCCGTTCGCGCGACTGGCAATCAATGAGCAGCAAGTGCCCGCGCTTTCCAAAAACCACCGCGAACTGGTCCATGATCCCGCACGGCGTCCCCGCGAAATCGTGCTCCGCCTTTTGGCAAAGCAGCGCCCTGCGCTCCGGGCCGAGCGTCACGCCCGCGAGCAGTTCGCCGAGCGTCGCCATCGCCACCTCCAGCGCCGCACTGCTGCTGAGGCCGCCGCCGCCCGGGAGCGTCGCGTGGACCACCGCATCAAAGCCCGGAACCTCCGCGCCCGCCGCCTGCAAACCCGCGATCACCCCGCGCACGTAATTGCTCCACGCCGGCTCGCCCGGCGGCATCGCGCCGCTCACCTCAAACTCCACCGGTTCCGCCGGTCGCTGCGCGCTCCACATTCGCACCCGCCGATCCGTGCGCGGTCGCGCCGCGATGGTGATGCCGAGTCCGATCGCCATCGGCAGCACGAAGCCGCCATTGTAGTCCGTGTGTTCGCCGATCAGGTTCACCCGCCCCGGCGCATAGACCACGTGACTGGCCTCTGCGCCCGTCTTGTCGCGAAAAATCTGCCGCGCCACGTTGCTGGCGTGGTCGTGGTCGTCGGTGGAATTGGGGTCGGCTGAGGGCATCGGAGCGCCGGATATAGCCGGGCGGAAAATGGGCTGTCCATGCGGTTTCGCGCCCGTTGGACGACCATCAACCGGGGCAGGCGATCTCCAGTCCTGACATACTCGGCTCAAATCGCGACTCGGACTCCAACGGCACCGGGTGAAAAAGTCGCTGCACCGCCACTCAACAACGCGCAACCGGTGGGGCGATTCGCAGGGCAGCGCGGACCTGGACGCCGAGTCCAAAGACGTTGGGCTGAAGCCCGAGCTACTTTCCCGCCTTGGCGAAGCGCTCGCTGACGAAATCCCAGTTCACGACGCTTTGGAAGGCCTTGATGTAGTCGGCGCGGCGGTTCTGGTATTTGAGGTAGTAGGCGTGTTCCCAGACGTCGATGCCGAGGAGCGGGCGGCCGCCGGTGGAATACGGGCTGTCCTGGTTCGGCGTGGATTCGATGGTCAGCTTCTTCCCTTTCCAGACCAGCCACACCCAGCCGCTGCCGAAAACTTTCGTGGCGGCGGTGCCGAAGTCGTCCTGGAATTTCGCGAAGCTCCCAAACGCGGTGTCGATGGCTTTGGCGAGTTCGCCGACGGGTTTGCCTTTCTCGCTTTTCTTCAGCGTTTGCCAAAAGAGCGCGTGGTTCGCGTGGCCGCCGCCGTGGTTGCGGATGTCCTTGCGCACGGCCTCGGGTACGGCGTCGAGATTGGTGAGGATTTCCTCGATGGGCTTGCTCTCGAATCCGGGTGCGCCAGCGATGGCTTGGTTGAGTTTGCTGACGTAGGCGGCGTGATGTTTGTCGTGATGAATCTTCATCGTCTCAGCGTCAATGAACGGCTCCAGCGCGTCGTAGTCGTAGCCGAGCGGCGGGAGTTTGAAGACGGCGGGCACTTCCGTAGGTGCCTGCGCGTGTAGGAGGCGGGAGCCGAGGGTCAGTGCGCCGGTGGTGAGGGCGATGGTTTTGAGGGCGTCGCGTCGGGTGGTCATAGGTTTGGGATGGTTGATCGGGGTTCGCTACGGAGTCTGGAGTTGGATGTCTTTGAACTCCACCAGCATCGGCGGGCCAGCGTGAATTTGCAGGGCGAGCAGTCCTTCGAGGGCGCGCCCTTGAGGGTCGTTGTCGGTCACGTCGATGACTTTGATGCCGTTGACGAAATGTTCGAGGTGCTGGCCCTTGGCCGAAATCACGCAGTCGTTCCACTCGCGCGGTTTGAAGTAGCCGCGGGCGACGAGATCCTTTCGGTCCGCGAGTTGACCAGTGACGCGCGGCGCGCCCGCCTCCCCGATCTCGACTTGCTGACCCACCAGCGCGAGCGATTTGCGCCCGCGTTCCTCATAGAGAAAGCCGGTCTTTCCCGGCGTGTTGTCGATCTCCGCCTGATAGCCGCCGATCACCCACTTGCCGAGGTCGCGCGCGCGATACTGCACGCCGGAGTTGCCGTTGCGGATGCGGACCTTCAGCCGGAGTTGGAAGTCCTTCACCGTGCCGCCGCGCCAGATCAGGAAGGTGTTGCCCAGCGTCAGCTTTTGCAGCGTGGTCTCGCCGCGGAGCACGCCCTCGCGGACCGACCAGAAACGCGGATCGCCCTCCCAACCGGTGAGGTCGCGTCCGTTGAAGATGGGCTTGAAACCAGCGTCCGCGGCGCGGAGCACGGGTGCGAGGAGCCCGGCGCAGACGACGAGAAAAAGGGCGCGAACCATACCGTTGGAGGCTACCCGCCCGCCGAGCCTTCGCCGCCGGGTTTGGTCATGGCAAAGGGGTCGAGCGCCTTCGTGAGTTCGTCTTCGGGAAGGATCTGCATTTCCCGGCAAATCTCCCGGACCGTCCGCCCTGTCTTGGCGCTCTCTTTCGCGATCTCGGCGGCTTTGTCGTAGCCGATGATCGGCGCGAGTGACGTGACCATGGCCATCGAATACTCCACCAACTCAGCGCAGCGCTCGACGTTCGGCTTGATGCCTTCGATGCACTTTTCGCGGAAGACGTTGGTGACATTGGCGAGCAGGCGGATCGATTCGAGAATGGAGTGCGCGAGCACCGGCATCATCACGTTCAGCTCGAAGTTCCCATTCGCCGCCGCCCACGTCGCGGTGGTGTCGTTGCCGATGACGCGCGCGCAAACCTGCATCACGCTCTCGCAAATCACCGGGTTCACTTTCCCCGGCATGATCGAGCTGCCGGGCTGCGTCTCGGGCAGGATGATTTCGCCGATGCCGCAGCGCGGGCCGCTACCGAGCCAGCGGATGTCGTTGGCGATTTTGAAAAGGGAAACGGCGATGGTTTTGAGCTGCCCGCTCGCCTGCACGAGTCCGTCTTTTGCAGCCTGCGCCTCGAAGTGGTTGCGCGCTTCGCGAAAGGCGATGCTCGTTTGGCTCCACAGGTGCCGCACGACGATGGTCGGGAAGTCCGGGTGGCAGTTCAGCCCCGTGCCGACCGCCGTGCCGCCGAGCGGCAATTCTTCCACGGCCGCGATGGCGTTGCCGGCGCGCAGCCGGGCGTATTCGATCTGTTTCGCGTAGCCGCCAAACTCCTGACCGAGCCGCACCGGCGTGGCGTCCATGAGGTGCGTGCGACCGATTTTGATGACATCCCAAAATTCGAGCGCCTTCTTTTCAAGCGCGCCGTGAAGCTGCTCAAGCGCGGGCAGGAGATATTTGCGGAGCCGTTCGCCGACGGCGACGTGGATGGCGGTTGGGATCACGTCGTTGCTCGACTGGCCCATATTCACGTGGTCGTTCGGATGCACGGGATCCTTCGAGCCGATGGCCTTGCCTGCGAGCTGCGAGCAGCGGTTGGCGATGACCTCGTTGATGTTCATGTTCGTCGAGGTGCCTGAGCCGGTCTGGTAAATATCGAGCGGGAAATGCGCGTCGAGTTTCCCGTCGATGATCTCCTGCGCGGCGCGGGCGATGAGGGTGGTGCGCTCTTCGCTGAGCCGGCCCAGCTCGAAGTTCGCTTCCGCGCAGGCCCATTTGATGAGGCCGAGGGCGCGGATGAATTCGCGGCCAAAGGGCTGTCCCGAGACGGGGAAATTCAGCACGGCGCGCTGGGTGGAGGCGCCGTAGAGAGCGTCGGCGGGCACTTCCATGGAGCCCATGGAATCTTTTTCGGTACGGGTGGAGGACATCGGCGCAGCTTGCACAAACGGAGCGCGCAATGGGAAGCGCGATGTCGGCGGCACGCCCGTCAGTCCCGCGGAATCGCGGCGCGCGGCTGAGTCCGCGGACGCGGGCGGTAGGTGGAGCGGGTGAGCGGGTAGCTGAGGCGGTGGCGCACGAGCAGGGGATCGAGCAACCGCCCAACGGCACGCCGCGTGGCAAAGTCCTCCGGCTCAAGGGCGCGCGAAAAGCGATAGTCGCGACAGCCGAAGAGCAGCTTGAGCAGGACGTAGCTCATGGGCCGGCTGCCGTCGCCCTCCTCGATCACGTCCTGCGCCCGGGCGAAGTAGTGACGCAAAGCCGCGCGGTCGCCCCGGTAGGCGCGGGCGAAGCGGCCCCGCGGATGCTCGCTCAGCGTCTCGGCAAAATCCTCACGGAAGGTGCTCGGGAAAGCGCCGCCCTCGACGGAGGTGCTGAACTCAATCTTCGGACGGCGCGGCGCGGTTTTCTTCGCGAGGCACGGCGCGGCCCAGACCGCCCCGAAGACGAAAGCCAGGCACAGCGTTTTCACCATGAAAGCCCGGCGCTCAGTGCCGGCTGTGACCGTTCACGGGCTGCCCGTTTTTGCCGTTACTCGTGGCGGTTCCGTGAGCGCTGCCATTCGCCGTTTTGTAAAACTTGGTGACAAACATCGGGGGGAGATTTTGCAGGCAATACTGGGACTCGATCCGCGAAAAGTGGCGGCAGTGGGCGACGAGTTCATTCGTCACTTGATAGATGATGAAGGCCGCGCCGGCGTGCGGGGCGAGCACGTCGAATGTGCTCCGGAGCAGCGCGCGCTTTTTCGCCGGCTCGAGAATGCTGAACGGAATCCCGGAGACGATGTAGTCGCAGTGCGCGTGGCCGTGCTCCGCGAGGACGGTGGCGAGAGTGGCGCAGTCGGCGTTGAGAACCGTCACGCGCGGGTCGTCGCGGAACTGCTCGCCGAGGTGCTCCGCGAGTTCGGGATCGAGTTCGAAAAGGATCATCTGCGAATCCGGGTGCATGCGCCGGACGATCTCGCGGGTGTGGCAGCCTTCGCCGGGGCCATATTCCACGATGACTCGCGGTTTGGTGAGGTCCATTTTGTCCGCCACCCGGCGAATCAGCGTGCGGGAACTCGGGATGATCGAAGCCACCTGAAAAGGCCGCTGGAGGAATCGCTTCAAGAAGATGGCGCTCATGAAAAATTTGGGTGGCAGGGCACTGGCGCGGAGAGGTGTAGCGCCCGACGGGCGAGCTTGTCCAGCCTCACGGCTGGAGGAAATTGGAGGCGGGAACGAGGCGGAGATTCCGCTGCCTGACCCCGGCGTGCCTCACGTGTCATCACGGGACAATCTGGTTGCTTTCAAAAACCCCGCCGATAGCTTGCCGCCCTTTTTTCAGCCATGATCGCCATCCAGCCCAACTACGCCGCCGTCAAGCAAGGTCTCATCCCGCTCACTCCGCAGGAAAAGATGAAGCTGGAGAAGGACGGCCTCGATGTCATCCACGACATCTATCGCTACGCGAAAACGGGGTTCGCCTCGATTGAGGCAGACGATTTCGACCGGATGAAATGGTATGGCGTCTATCGGCAGAAGCCGAAGGAGAGCGGCTATTTCATGATGCGCCTGCGCCTGCCCGGCGGGCTGGTCAGCGCCGTGCAGGCGGCAAAACTCTCCGAACTCGCCGACCGCTTCGGCCACGGCTTCTGCGACATCACCACGCGCATGACCATCCAGTACCACTGGCTGCGCATCGAGGAAATCCCCACCATTTTCTCCGAACTGGCCAGCGTGGGCATCGCCACCAGCGGGGCCTGCGGCGACATCGCACGCAACGTCGTCGGCTGCCCGGTCGCCGGGCTCGACCACGAGGAGATCATCGACGCCACCCCGCAGCTCATGGAGGTCAATGCCGCGCTGGAAAACAACCGCGACTTTTCCAACCTCCCGCGCAAATACAAAATCAGCGTCTCCGGCTGCTGCATCCACTGCGCCCAGCCCGACATCAACTGCGTCGGCACCTTCGGCCTGCGCCGCACCGTCAACGGCGTGGAGGAACGCGGCTTCGGCATCAAAATCGGCGGCGGCCTTTCCTCCTCCCCGCACCTCGCGCAAACGCTGCAATGCTTCCTTCAGCCCGTGCAGGTTTGGCCCGTCATCGAAGCCGTCAGCAAAATCTACCGCGACCACGGCTTCCGGCATCAGCGGCAAAGGGCACGCCTGAAATTCCTCATGGCCGACTGGGGGCACGAGCGTTTCCTCGAAGAGATCGAGGCGCTGCTCGGCTATCCGCTTGAGCGCCACACCGACTTCCCCGTCATCAAGGATCAGGAGACCGACCACCTCGGCATCCACAAACAGAAACAGGCCGACCTTTACTGGGTCGGCATCTGCTTTCCCGGCGGCCGCATCCGCAATGGCACGCTCGCCAAAATTGGCGCCCTCGCCGCGAAATACTGCGCGCCCGGCCAGGATCAGATCCGCCTCACGAACAAGCAAAACCTCATCATCACGAACATCCCCGAGGCCCAGCTTCCCGCGCTCAAAGCCGACCTCGACGCGCTCGGGCTCGATTACCAGCCTTCGAATTTCCGCAAAGGCTGCGTGAGCTGCACCGGCATCGAGTTTTGCAACCTCGCCGTGGCCGAGACGAAGAACCGGATGCTCGAACTCATCACCCAGCTCGACACGACCTCCGGGTGGTACAAGGACAAAATCCGCATCCACTTCAGTGGCTGCCCCAGCTCCTGCGGCCAGCACCAGATCGCCGACATCGGCTTCCGCGGCGCGCAGACGAAGGTCAACGGCGTCCCGGTCGAAGCCTTCGACGCCTTCATCGGCGGACGCCTCGGCCAAAACCGCCGCTTCAACCAACTCCTCAAAGGCAAGATCATCGCCAAAGACGTGCACCTCTTCATCGACAAACTCCTGCACGTCTTCGACGCCGGCAAACTCCCCGGCGAGACCTTTGCCGACTACACCGACCGCGTAAAAAAGGACGAGATCCTCACCGCGCTCGATTGGAAGTAACTCCACCGCCCCGAAATCGGGTCGGGTCATTTTGAGCGAAGATGGAGGCGCCGGACGTGAGACAACACCCCGCCCTGACGAGACCACGCTCAACCGCATGGCTAGCTTCTTCGTCATCCCACATCCCACATTCCGCATTCGCCATTTCCCACGTCCCGCTTGCCAAGCAGGCGTCCACTTTCCATCATCCGCGCGAAATCAAAACATCGGCCTCCGCATCGTGAGGCCACAACCAACCAACACCACATCATGGCCCACGAACTACCCGCACTCCCGTATCCCTTCGCCGCGCTCGAACCCACGATCGACGCCCGCACGATGGAGATCCATCACGACAAGCACCACGCCGCCTACGTGGCGAACCTGAACAAAGCCCTCGAGAGCGCGCCCGGCCTCGTCGGCAAAAGCGCGGAGGATTTGATCCGCGACCTCGCCAGCGTGCCCGACGCCATCCGCGGCCCCGTGCGCAACAACGGCGGCGGCCACGTGAACCACTCGTTTTTTTGGAAGCTCCTCAAGCCCGGCTCCGACGGCAAGCCCGTGGGCCAGCTCGCCGCGGCCATCACCGCCACCTTCGGCGGAGTCGAGCAGCTCCAGGAAAAGATCAACGCCGCGGGTGTCGGCCGCTTTGGCTCCGGCTGGGCGTGGCTCTGCGTGAAGGACGGCAAACTCGAAGTCTGCTCCACCGCCAACCAAGACAACCCGATCATGGGCGCGGCCATCGCCGGCTGCGACGGCACGCCCGTCCTCGGCATCGACGTCTGGGAGCACGCCTACTACCTCCACTACCAGAACCGCCGCCCCGACTACCTCAAAGCCATCTGGGCCGTCATCAACTGGGCGCAGGCCGAGGAAAACTACCTCGCCGCGCTGAAGTAGGCGCGGAGGTTCACGGCTTCGCCGGAAAAGGCCGCCGTCTTCGCCCCCGCCGGGAGATCGAGGTCCTTCGACTGCGCTGCGCAAAGCCTTCGCTCCGCTCGGCCCGTTGCCGTTCGCTACCCGGCTTGCACTCCCCGCGCCGATGCCCGAAACCATGCGCCTGCGGATGCCACCGAAATCCGACCTACTCGACGACATCGCCGCCTCCCCGCCGCTGGCGGAGAAGCTGGGAGCGGTGCGTACGGGTGCGGCGGCGGTGGCGTTTGAGCATGTGGTGGAAAGTGCGCGGCCAGTGCTGGCGGCGCTGCTGGCGCGGGTGGCGAAGGGACGGGTGTGGATCGTATGTCGCGACGTGCGGGCGCAGGAGGCGATACACAATGAATTGCTCCACTGGCACCCGGAGGCGCTTTTTTTCCCCGAGGCTGACCAGGCGCCGGTCGAGGGCTCGCTGCCCGATCCGGAGACGGCGGCGGAGCGGTTGGCGCTGGTGCAGACGCTGGCCACTTCGCGGAAAAAGGGAATCGTCGTCCTCACGCAGGGCAGTCTCGACGACGACGTTCCGACGCCGACGGCGTTGAAGAAGCTGGAGATCAAGCTGGCGCGCGGCGCGCGGCTGGATCGCGCGGGGCTGCTCGCGCAGCTCGCGAAAGCGGGTTACGAGCACGCGCCGACGGTCGCGGCGCGCGGGCAGTATGCGGTGCGCGGCGGCATCCTCGATGTGTTCTCCTTTCACCACGCGCTGCCGGTGCGCGTGGAGCTTTTCGACGACGAGATCGAGTCGCTGCGCGAGTTCGACCTCGATACGCAGACCAGCGTGCGCCATGTGGACACGGCCAGTTTTCTCCTCGGCGACGCCACCACCGATGCGAAACCCGCGGCGACGACCACGCTGCGGGAGCTGATCCGCGTGGAGGATCTGACAGTGGACGCCGGGGCGGATTTCAAGGACGCACGGGTGCGGATTTTGGAAGGCTCGCGGTACGCAGAAAGCGGTGCAGACGGTGAGGCTGAGGGTAGTGGGGCAGGCGACTCGCCTGTCCCAGTCTTCGCGGGCGACCCGCCCGCGGGTTCCGGCGAGTCGCCGGGAACAGACTCCGGCAGGCGTGTCGCCGGCCCCACGGCCGAGGACTTCACCACGGCGTTTCTCGACCACGGGCTCGGGGAGTTTGAGGCGGGCGATTTCGTGGTGGATGAGATGAAGCGCGAACGTTTCTTCGCCCAGCTCCGCGCCTGGCGCACGGACGGCTGGAGCGTCCATATTTTCTGCAACAACGAGGGCGAGGTCGAACGCCTCAACGACCTCATCCCGCCGGTCGAGGCGGACCCGCTGCGCTTCACCATCGGCCCGCTGGCGCGCGGGTTTGTTTTCCCTGCGGGAAAGATCGCCGTGCTGTCCGACGCCGAGCTGTTTGGCCGGTATCGCAACAACCGCGCGCGGCGGCTCGCGCTGCGCCGCGCCCGCGACCAGGCGCAGCGGACGCAGATAGATTTCAGCGAGCTGAACGAGGACGACCTCGTGGTGCATCTCGAGCACGGCATCGGCCGCTACGAGGGGATGAAGTCCATCCCGAGCGCCGACGGCAAAACGGAGGAGGTCCTCGTCATCGCTTTCGCCGACGATGCGCGGCTCTACGTGCCGCTGGAGCAGTCATTCCTCATCTCGCGTTACGTCGGCGTGGGGAAACGCAACCCGCAGCTCTCGCAGCTCGGCGATGGCAAATGGGCCAAGGCGAAGAAGAGCGCGGAGAAGGCGGTCTTTGACTACGCGGCGAAGCTCCTCGCCATGCACGCCGAGCGCGAGATCGCGCAGGGCTTCGCCTTTCCGCCGGACAGTAAATGGCAGCACGAGTTCGAGGCGTCGTTCCTTTACAAAGAAACCGCCGATCAGCTCACCGCCATCGCCGCGACCAAGGCCGACATGGAGAGCGAGCGCCCGATGGACCGGCTCATTTGTGGCGACGTGGGCTTTGGCAAAACCGAGGTCGCGATCCGCGCGGCGTTCAAGGCGGTGACGGCCGGGAAACAAGTGGCGATCCTGGTTCCGACAACGGTGCTGGCGCAGCAGCACTACCAGAATTTCCGCGAGCGCTTCAGCGACTACCCGATGAGCGTCGGGACGCTCTCGCGTTTCCGCACCCCCGCCGAGCAACGCAAGACGCTCGAGGGTCTGCGCGACGGTTCGGTGGATGTGGTCGTGGGCACGCACCGGCTGATCTCAAAGGACGTGTCGTTCAAAAACCTCGGCCTCGTGGTGATCGACGAGGAGCAGCGCTTCGGGGTGCTGCACAAGGAGCGGTTCAAGGAAATGTTTCAGCTCGTGGACATGCTCACGCTTTCCGCCACGCCGATCCCGCGCACGCTCTACCTCTCGCTCATGGGCGCGAAGGACATGAGCACCATCGAGACGCCGCCCGCCAACCGCATCCCCACCGACACGCTCGTCTGCCCGTACGACGAGCGGATCATCCGCGACGCCATCAACCGCGAACTCGCGCGCCAGGGGCAGGTGTATTTTCTGCATAACCGCGTGCAGTCGATCGAGAAAGTGCGCGACCGCATCGCGCAGCTCTGCCCAAAGGCGCGGCTGGTGATCGGGCACGGGCAGATGGACGAGCACGAACTGGAGGACGTGATGCAGCAGTTCGTCAGCGCGCAGGCCGACGTGCTCATCTCGACCACAATCATCGAGAGCGGCCTCGATATTCCGAACGCGAACACCATCATCATCGACCGCGCCGACCGCTTCGGCCTCGCCGATCTCTACCAACTCCGCGGCCGCGTGGGCCGCGCGCAGCACAAGGCCTACGCCTATCTCCTGCTCCCGCGCGACATGATGAGCGGCGGCGAAGCGCGCAAGCGGATCAACGCGATCAAGCAATACAGTTCGCTCGGGGCGGGCTTCAAAATCGCCATGCGCGATTTGGAAATCCGCGGTGCGGGAAACATTCTCGGCACCGCACAAAGCGGGCACATCGTCAGCATCGGTTTCGACCTCTACTGCTCGCTGCTCCGGCAGGCGGTCTCGAAAATGAAAGGTGAGAAGGTGCGCCCGCGGCTGGACGTGGTGCTGCGGACGGATTTCGTGGTGCTGCGGGAGGCGGAGTGGGCGGGGGTGGAGAGCGGAGATGGGAAAGCGGAAAACGGAAAGAAGCTCGCCGCCGGGTCCAGTCCTGCGGAGCGGAATCGCCGCGGATGGATTCCGGCTCTGCCTGCGAAACCCGATCTCCCGGCTCCGAACCGCGACCCTCGCGGGGGCTGCGCGGCGTTCCTCCCCGCCGCTTACATCGCTGAGTCGCAGCCGCGCATCCAGGCCTACCGTCGGCTCGCGGAGGTGAATATGCAGGAGCAACTCGACGCGCTGCGCAAAACGTGGCGCGACCGCTTTGGCCCGCTGCCCGAGGCGGCGGAGAATCTGCTCGCGCTGACTGAGATCAAGCTCGCCGCTGCCGCGCGGAAGATCACGATCGTCGAGGCAAAGGACGGCAAGCTCATGCTCACGCGCAACGGGGACTTCATCCTGATCAGTGGGAAATTTCCCCGCCTCACCGCGCCTGAACCAACGCCGCGCCTGCACGAGATGCTGGCGATGGTGCGGAGTTTGTGACGGGGGAAAAGTGCGCGCCGGATTGACGACCGCCACTCGCTGGCGAGGGCGCCGCCGCGATCTTCCTGAAAACTTTCCAACTCCTGCGCTGCGCGGTGGTTGGCTTGGCGCTGAGGTTTGGGGCGTGCAGCTCCGGCGGCTACGCGGACCGACCGTACGACATTCACTGCGATCTCGACGACCAGGCGATCTACTGCTCGGAACTGATCTGCAAGGCCTTTGAGCGCAGTACGGGAGAGAAGTTGGGTAAGCTGCAAAAGATCGGCGAGTTGAAGTGGCAGGCGCACGCCCCAGTCATCCGCGAGATCGAGGGTGGGAGGCTCCCGTTGGAACGGGTCATGATTACGCCGCGCAGCGTTACGGAAGCGTCGCAGCTCACCAAGGTATTCGAGCAGTAAGTCCGGTTGCCTGCGAGACGGGGCGTGATGAAAGGTGCGTCCAATACCGTTCAGGCCAAGGGCCTGAGCGGCATTGGGCGCACTCTTGATCACGCCCTGGGAGACGAAACTCCGGCGTTGAATCACGCGGGACTTTTGCCACCTTCCGGCATGACCTTTCCCAAGCTCCTCCTGCCCCTGCTCGCCGCCGCATGCCTTGGCGGATGTGTCTATGAAGAATACGAGACCAGCTATCAGCAACCGTCTCGCGTCTACCATGGCGGCTACGCGCGGCGGGAGGTGGTGGTGGCCCGGCCAGTTCGCTATTACGACGACCGCCCGCGCGTGGTGGCCTACGACGACGAACCGGATTATGAGGAGCGCCCCCGCGTTTACTACGACCGGCGTCCGGAGCCTCGCTACTATCAGCAGCCGCGCCCGTATCCGTATGTGAGCGGCGCAGTCGTCCATCACGACCATCACGACAAACACTGCGAGACGCCGGACGAGCGGCGGCGGCGGGAAATCCGGGAGGCGCAAAGGCGTTCGGAGAGCGGGAAGAAGGATAAGGATAACGACAAGAAGAAGGACAACGACAAGAAGGATGACGACGACCGGAAGAAGCGGAAGAGGGGCGACTGAGTGTGCCCCCGGGTGATCCGCGGGCGGCAATTGAGCTTGGCGCTTGTTGGTCGGGCCGCTATCCACGCGCCATGAAAATCACCTTCGTTTCATCCATGTCGCTCGCCGCCTGCCTCGCGGTCCTGACCACTGGCTGCGCGACTTCCTCCTCGGGTCTCAAAGCGAAGACGGTGCCGACTTCAGCCTTTCTCGAAAACGGGGCGGGCATGCGACCCAAGCGGGCGCGCGCGCCGTTCAACGCGGTGTGGGTGAGCCCGAAATTCGAGGCCGTGCGGGGCACCTATCGAGGCATCGCGATCGCGCCGGTGAACACGCAATATCTCCGACCGGTCAATCGCCCGCTCGTGACGATGCTGGAGGGGCCGAAGGCGAAGGATCGTCCGGTGGCCGGGACGGCGGCCGTGGTCCACGCCGCATTCTCCGACGCCTTTCGCCACGCGCCCGGCGGACGCTACCAACTCGTCTCGGGCAAAGGGCCCAGGGTGCTGAGGCTGGAACTCGCTCTGGTGGAGCTGAATCCGACCAATGTCGTGGGCAATGCGGTGAAATACGGCGCGCCCGGCGGGACGATCGTGGCACCGGCGATGAAGGGCAACTGCGCGCTCGAAGGCAAGCTGCGCGACAGCGTGACGGGCGAGTTGCTCTTTGCGTTTGCGGACAATGAGCAGGACAAGTTCGGCATCAGCCTGCGCGACTTTTCCTCGTATGGCCACGCGCGGACTGCGATCAAGGACTGCGCGAAACAATTCGCCGAACTGATGCGCACGCCCGCTTCGCACAAGGTCGAGGACTCCTCGAGCGTCACGCTGAACCCGTTCTGAGCGGTCAGGCTGCGCGCTCGACCTTCGGGCGAGCGGCTGCTTTATTGCGCCCCGCTTTTCCCACATTCCATCATGCCATACACCACCTGCACCGTCCCGACCGGCGAGAAAATTTCCATCTCGAGCGGCAAACTCCACGTCCCGAACAACCCGATCATTCCGTTCATCCGCGGTGACGGCACCGGCCCGGATATTTGGGCGTCCAGCGTGCGGGTGCTCGATGCGGCGGTAGCGCAAGCGTCGGGCGGCGCGAGAAAGATCGCGTGGATGGAAGTGTTCGCCGGCGAGGCCTCGAAGACGAAGTTCGACAACTGGCTGCCGGACGACACGGTCGCGGCGTTTCAGGAGTTTTTCGTCGGCATCAAAGGCCCGCTGACGACTCCGGTCGGCGGCGGCATCCGCTCGCTGAATGTGGCGCTGCGCCAGATGCTCGATCTCTACGTTTGCCTGCGACCGGTGCAGTATTTCACCGGCGTCCCGAGCCCGGTGAAGCGGCCCGAAGCCGTAGAGATGGTGATCTTTCGGGAAAACACCGAGGACATTTACGCGGGCATCGACTTTCAGGCCGGCGGTGAGGCGGCGCTGGCGACGCTGGAGTTTCTGAGCACGACGTATCCGAAAGAGTTTAAGAAGATTCGCTTTGGCAAGGAGTCGCCGGAACTGGTCGGCGTGGGCATCAAGCCGGTGTCGAAAACCGGCACGCAGCGACTGGTGCGCGCGGCGCTGCAATACACGATCGACCAGGGGCGCAAGAGCCTGACCATCGTCCACAAGGGTAACATCATGAAGTTCACCGAAGGCGCTTTCCGTGACTGGGCCTATGAGTTGGCGAAGACGGAGTTTGGCGCCGTGGAGATCGACGGCGGCCCGTGGTGCCGGCTGCCAAATGGCATCGTCGTGAAGGACGCCATCGCCGACATCACGCTCCAGCAGGTGCTCACGCGACCCACGGATTTCGACGTGATCGCCACGCTCAATCTCAACGGCGACTACCTCTCGGACGCGCTTGCCGCGCAGGTCGGCGGCATCGGCATCGCCCCCGGCGGGAACATCAACTACGTCACCGGCCACGCCATTTTCGAAGCGACCCACGGCACCGCGCCGAAGTATGCAGGCAAAGACATGGTCAACCCCGGCAGCGTGGTGCTGAGCGGCGAGATGATGTTTCGCTACCTCGGCTGGAACGACGCTGCGGACCTCATCCTCAAAGGCCTGAACGGGGCCATCGGCAGCAAGCGCGTGACCTATGACTTCGCCCGCCAGATGGAAGGTGCGACGGAAATCAAGTGCTCCGAATTTGGCGACAACATCATCGCCCACATGTAGGATGCGGTTGCATTTCCGATGAACGAGTTCCCCACGCCCTGGCAGCAAAAGACCATGTGGAGCGCGCTCGCGGCGCTCGCGGTGGTTGTCATTGGTGCCATCGCGGTGGGCTTGGTGTGGCTCGTCTCGACAGTGATCGGATTTCTCCAGCCGATCCTGATCCCGTTCGCCATCGCGGGGGTCATGGCCTACCTGCTCGAGCCTGTCGTCGCGAAGATTACCTCGTGGGGTACATCGCGTCAGCGCTCGGTGATGTCCGTTTTCGCCCTCGTCACGGTCCTGCTCGCGGGTGTGCTGCTGTGGGTCATCCCGGCGATCTGGGTGCAAACGACGAGGCTGGTCCACAAGGTGCCCGCGTATCGCGACGGGATCATCCAGAAGGTCGGGCAATTCAACGACTGGACCAAGACGCTGGAGCAGAAATTCGGTGTTCATGGGGTGATGCCGCAGATCCCGGATAAAGTGGAAAGTCCATTGGTCGCCCCGAGTGCGACTCCTGACCCGAAGCCCGCGCCCGGGCCGTCCGGGGCGGAGCCAGCGCCCGCGGCTTCGGCCAAGCCCATGACGCCGCCGCCAGCGGACGCGACTTCATCTTCGGGCGCACCTCCCGGTCCCAAAGCGGCTCCGGCGCTTGACCTGCAAAGCTTTCTCCGCGGCGACTGGGTGCGCACGACGCTGCCCGTGGTCCTGGAGAAAACGTGGAAGGTCATCGCCAACAGCGTCGGAGGGTTTCTCGGGGTCTTCGGCTTTCTGCTCTCGATGATCATCGTGCCGATCTACCTCTACTACTTTCTCATCGAGGCCCGGCACATCTCCCAGTCCTGGGGCGACTACCTGCCGCTGCGGGCGTCCGAATTCAAAAACGAAGTCGTCGCCGCCTTCAATGAGATCAATGGCTATCTGATCGCGTTCTTTCGCGGTCAACTGCTCGTGAGTCTCATTAATGGGACGGCCACCGGGATTCTGCTCATGGCCGTGGGTCTGGACTTCGGGCTGCTCATCGGACTTGTGCTCTGCTTTCTGGGGATCATCCCGTATCTCGGAATTGTTCTTTGCTGGATCCCGGCGGTCATCATTGCGTCCGTGCAAGGTGGGATTGGCACGTGGGTGCCCAGCGACCATTGGTGGGTTTTTCCGCTCGTGGTGACTTTGATCTTCGTCGTCGTCCAGCAGATCGACGGGCTCTTCATCACCCCGAAAATTGTGGGCGAATCCGTCGGTTTGCACCCGATGACCGTCATCGCTTCGGTGTTCGTCTGGAGCTTGCTGATCGGAGGTTTGCTCGGGGCCATCGTCGCTGTGCCGCTGACGGCCACGATCAAAGTGCTCCTGCGCCGCTATGTGTGGCAGCGCACGCTTTTCCCGACTACCAGCATGGTCATGGAAGAGTCCGTCGCCATCCAACAGGCGCAAGACCCAGCCCAGGCCGGGGCCGGGAGCACTGGCCAATGAGCGCGGTGCCGCCGCGTTACGTCGTCCCGAGTACGACGAAACGGGAGGCGCTCGTCGCGGTAATTGCGGGGTTGCTCGTCCTCGCGTTTGTCATCTATGGCATCATGCAGATGGGAAAGCCGGCGCGGGGTAATCAACTAACCGGCGTGATCGTGGGCAAAGAGTTCACCCCGCAGAAGGAGCGGCAGATCGTCTTCTCCGGGCGTCAACTCAAAGCCGCCCGCGAGATTGATGGGGAATACGTCTTCAAAGTCCGGGTCGGTCAGGAAAAGCGGGTCTATGACGTGCCGGTGGAAAAGGACGAATACCTGGCCAGGAAGGAAGGCGACACGATGAGTTTCATGCGCCCTGAGTCCGAGCAGGAATAGGTCTGCGGACCGCTCGGGTGGCACCGACTCGCTTACTCAACCTTCCACCAGGCATCAAGCGAGTGACCGAGGCGCGCGACTTCCTCCGGCTTTTGCGCGGCGAGATTGGTGGTTTCCAATGGGCCGGCCTTGAGGTCGAATAACTCGGGTTGTGTGGGGGCTGCCGCACGTTTCATCCCGGCGGACGCCGCGCCAGGCAGCAGGAGCTTTGACCAGCCATCAATCACCATCCGGGCCGTCAGACTCATGGCTGGACGATCGAGATCCGCGATGTCGTGGGTGGAAGCAGCGAGGAAAATCGACTGGCGTGCCGTCATCGCCTTGCGGTCGAGCAGGTTCAGGCTCGGCAGTTCGGCCGGCACAGGCACGCCGCAGACCTCTAGGATCGTGGGGACGAAATCAATGATCGAGGCGAGTGTCTCGTCATCGCGCAACGGCGGCACTTTTCCCGGCCAACGGACGAACATCGGGGTGCGAACTCCGAGTTCGTACGGGGAGAGCTTGGAGCGCATCCCACTCATGCCGCGGGCGGCATCCCAGCCATTTAAAGGGTCACCGTGTTTTCCGTGAGTTGGTCTTTAGCGAGGTAGTCGTCGAGTTTCCCGCAGGTCTCATCGAACCATTCGACCATCGCGTAATACTTCTCCGCCGCCGGTGTTGGTCCCTGGCCGCGATATTTGGCCAGTAACCGCTCCGGCGGCGTGAGCGGGTCATGCGGCAGCAGCGGCGCATACCAGACAAAGAAGGGCTTCTCCTTGGCGCGCGTCTTCGATGAAATCAATAAATCGGCTTCAGTCCCTCGCGACCAACCTTTAGTCCCGCACCGCCGTGCCGACCGACGGTGCCCGTCATGCCGGCTGTGAATCCCACCTCGGAGAAGGTGGTGTTCCAGAGTTTGTCCGTCTGGAAGGTGAGGTAGCCCGCCGCGCTCAGCGCCTTGGGCAGAAGCAGCGCGTGCTTGAGTAGCCTCCCGGTGAGTCGCGCACGTCCGGCACCCGGCTTCCCGAGGTCATTTCCGGTGATGCCGTGGACGTGGGGGTAGTGCCCGGTGAGCAGTGTCGCCAAGGACGGAGAGCACACGGGCAGCGTGTAACCTCGCGTGTAGAGCAGGCTGCCAGCAGCGAGTTTGTCGATTCGGGGCGTGCGGACATTTTTCCCGCCCATGAACCCGTAGTCCGGAAAACCCTGATCATCGGAGATTATCAGGATGACATTCGGTGGACCGGCATTTCCCTCCGGTGCCAACGATAAGATCGTGGAGAGAAGGCAGAGCAGAGCGATGAGAGATTTCATGGATGGTCGGTTTGCGTGGCAGTGAGAAACAGGTGGCTTCGGGGCACCGCAAGAACAAGGCACGAAGCCACGTGTCGTCAGCACTCGCTCTAGGACGCAAAAAGGGCCAGCGATGCTTCGGTAAAGCACCACTGGCCCGGGTTAATTTTGTGGCCCCGAGGACCGGCCTCTCACGCAGAGGCTCCGGTCCGGGGTAGGGTGGTCAAAGGCTTACTTGGACTTCTGCACGTTGGCCCAGCGACGGCGGGCGGCATCGGCCATCTTCGCGCGAGCTTCCGGGCTGATGTTGCGCTTGCCTTTCTTGGCGGTTTTCGCGGGTTTCGCCACAGCCTTGGACGGTGCGGTCGGCGCTGGTGCACCTTTCTTGCGCGCATCCCAGCGTGCCTTCATCGCCGCGGCGAGTCGTGCACGCCCTTCAGCGGAGATCCCTTTCGTGGCCTTCGCGGGAGCGCTGGCGACTGGGGCGGCACTGGCACCGCCATTCCGCTTCGCCCAGCGGGCCTTTTGTGATGCAGCCATTTTGGCGCGAGCCTCCGCGGAGACAAAGCGCTTGCCACCACGCTTACCTTTTGGAGCGGGGGCAGCGACAGCGACGGATGATGCATTGCTGACCTTCGCAAAAGTACCGAGCACCGAGTTCAATTCGGCCTGCAGGTTCTCGATCTGTTCCGCGATGGCGGCAGCACGTTTTAGTTGAGTTGTTGTGAACATAGGGTCGGATTAGTGACGATCGAGCTTATTTCCGTCAACTATCTTTCTTGGTAATTGATTCAATTTTAGTATGGCGGGGCCGGTTAAATCACAACGCGCCTGATTGATTTACTGCCACGGGTTCGCTTTCCCCCGAGGTTTTCGGTTGATGGTTTCGAGGCCCCGCCGCCTGTGTCCGCACCGCCGCTGCTCAGGATCATCGCTGTTCCCAAGCCCGGCACCACACCACTCCACCACTTACTTGTGTCAAACTCCTGCGATGTCATCGTAGGTCGGCGTCGGTGCCATCGGCTCGGCCACTTGTTACGACCTGACCAAACGCGGGCTGCGCGTCCTCGGGATCGAGCGGTTTTCCATCCCGCACAATCTGGGTGGCTCACACGGGAACTCCCGGTAGACGTAGATCGGCCCGACATCGGCAGCGACTATGAGCCAGTCATCCTCCGTGCCTATGAGCTGTATCGGGAACTCGTCGAGGAATCGGGCCAGACGGACTTCATGGTGAAGACCGGTTTCCTCGATCTCGCCCCGCACCGGAACTTTCCGGCCTACCAACTGCCGCATAACCGGCGCTCCGAGGATCTCAGCATCCAGCAGGTCAAAGAGCGCTTTCCCCAGTTTCAGATCGGCGAGCCTTACTGGGGTGCCTACGACCCGGAGGGCGCGCTACTCCGCCCGGAGGTAACCATCACGACCTACGTGCGACTGGCCATGCAGCGTGGCGCGCACATTTTGGGCAACACCAAGGTGCTCGACTGGAAGAGCGACGCGGGCGGCGTGACGGTGATAACGGATCGCGAGACCCACACCGCGGATCGCATCGTCTTTTGCGCCGGACCCTGGACAGGCAAGCTGCTCATGGAACTGGGGATCGCTGTCACGGTCACGCGCATGAGCTTCGCGTGGGTCTGGCCGCTGACCAACTTCAAGGCCTACGAACCGGGGTCCCTGCCTTGCTGGTGCATCGAGGATGAGGACGGCATCTACTATGGTTTTCCCATGATGTCCGACGTGCCCGGCTACAAGATCGGTCTGCATCGGTATGGCGAAACGGCGGAGCCGGACAGCTTCAACCGGACACCCAATGCCCAGGATGAGGAGTTCATCCGCAAAGGACTCCGGCGCTATTTCCCCCGACGCCAACAGCCCCTTGGTTGCCCTGCGCATCTGCCTTTACGACCACACCGTGGACGACGTGCCGATCATCGACCAACTCCCCGGCCACGACCACGTGACCCTCTGCGGCCCGCGGTGCGGAGCGGGCTTCAAGTTCATCCCGGCCTACGCCGAGATCGCCGCCGACTTTGTCGAGAAAGGCCGGACTGATCTGAAGAGCGACTTCCTGCGCTTTGGCCGGTTGCTCCCCGGCGCCCAGGCATCATGAAGCAGATCAAGCCGCTGGTTTTGCTGCCGCCCTTTCTGTTCTGCGGCGTCATCTACGGATCGTCGTTCGGGCGCACCGTGCTAGGCGGACCGAAAGCGAAGAAACTCCTGACGACCTGGCAGATGTTCGCGGTGGTTCTGACGACGAGCATAGCGACAGGGATTCTGTTCTGGGGCGTTTTCGATCCGGCTTGGAACCTGAGTCACTCGCCCGGCGGAATCGTGCCCAACTCGCCCGAGGCCGCGCACTTTGCCATTTCCACGGTCTATCTCCACTGGACGCTCCCGCCTTATGCTTTCGGTTCGATGGTTGGACTGATGTTTGCTTGCGCCTATTACAATATGAAGCGCCCATTCAGCCTCGGCGCTCCGCTCGCCCCGCTGCTGGGCCGCTTGGGCGATGGTAAAGTGGGGCATGTCATTGATGCTGTCTGCCTCTACTGCCTCGTCGCGGGACTGACCTCCGCGCTGGCCGGTTCCGCGCTGCTGCTGGGTGGTGGCATCCACAAGATGCTGAACATTGCGGAGAAGGCGTGGACGCGGAAACGAAAGCCGTCCGCTGCCCCATCCTCCTGGCGAACAGCTTCGAGCTGAATGACACCTCGGAGACGCTGCCCGAGTCGTTCGACTGGAGCAACCCGAACGCCTTCAACTACCCGCGCTCCCGCCATCCCACTGCCCGCTACCTCGAAGAGCGGCTCGCGGGCATGGAGGGTGGCAAAGACTGCGGGGTGTCCGCCAGCGGCGTCGCCGCGATCTCCGGGGCGTTCTTCACGTTGCCGAGTGCCGGCGATCACCTCATCAGCTCGCGGATTTGCTCCATCGGCATCCACGGGTTTCTCGTCGAGCATTTCGCCAAGCGCTTTGGCGTGGAGCTGACCCTCGTGGACACGACCAGCCCCGCGGAAGGCCAGGCCGCCGCGCGACCCAATACCAAGCTGATCCACGTCGAAACGCCCGCCATTCCCACGACCCGCGTCAGCGACTTCGCCGTCAGCGCGAAACAGATCGGCGCGATCTTGACCGTGGACAGCACCTTCTCCGGCCTCGTCATGCCCAGCCTCACGAAATACGTGGGCGGCGTGCTCGGATCGGCGACCGGCCATCAGGCGAGGTCCAGCACCTTTCCGGCGCTCGCCGGATCCAGCCAGTCGAGGTGCGTGGTGGCGATGAGCTTCTGCGCGGCGGCCGGCAGGGCGGCGAGGAGGGAGCCGCGGCGGTCGAGGTCGAGTTCCCCGAAAATGTCGTCGAGCAGGAGCACCGGCGGGGTGGAAAAATGGCGCTCCAAAAGGTGCGCGGAACCGAGCCGGAGCGCGAGGGCCAGGGTCCGCTGCTGACCTTCGCTGGCATAGGAAGAGGCCTGGCCGTTGACGAACAAAGCGAGGTCGTCGCGATGCGGGCCGACGGTCGTCTGCCGCAGCCGGGCGTCATCTTGGTGTGCCGCGGCGAGCGCCTCGGGAAAATTCCCGCCGGCCCCCGGCAGCCATTCGATCCGCAGACTCTCGCGCGAGCCGGTGATCGCGGCGTGCGCTGCCTGCACGGGCTCCTGAAGGTCGCGCAGCAGCCGCTCGCGCTCCTCCGCGACGCGGGTTCCGGCGGCCACGAGCGGTTCGTCAAACGCCGCGATTTCCCGCCAGCGCGGCGCGGATCCCTTGAGCAGCAGATTGCGCGAACGCAGCGCGCGCTCGTAGTCCCGGAGCGTCCGGCGATGCGCGCCTGCGCGCTGGCCCGCGACGAAATCCAGAAATCTCCGCCGTCCCTCGCCTGTCCCGCGCACCAACTCGATGTCGCGATTGCCGAAATAAACCACGCGCGCGACCTCCAGATAATCGCGCGCGGTCTTTTGCTCCACGCCATCGAGCGCGAGTTTTTTCCGCTCGTGGCTGAGGTAAAACTGGAGGTGCCGCTCCGCGAAAAAGCCATCCACCACGAGCCCGCGCCGCTCGTGCTGAATGACGTGGGCGAGCCGCGTGACGCGCGGCGACTGCAGCCGCAGCAGGATACACGCGGCCTCGAGGAGCGACGTCTTGCCCCGGGCGTTTGGTCCCACGATGAAATTCAGCCCCGGCGCAAATTCCGTCGCGAACGTCTCGAAGCAGCGGAAGTGGCGAACTTTGAGGGAGGCAAGCACGCGCCAGTGGTTAGCGGCTCGCCGCCCCGTCCGCAAGCGACCCACGCCGGGCCCCGCGCCCGCGCCACCACGCGAAAAGTGCGCGCACCAGCACGCCTGCGGTCGCGAGCATGGAGAGGTGCGAAAGCCAGTCGCCGTGCCGGGTGTAAAACGTGAGCGGACCGGCGGTGGGCACATGGACATCGCGAGCGGCGAAGCCCTGCTGAAAAGGCCGCAGCCAACGATCGACACGGCCATAGGCGTCCACCGCACAAGTGACGCCGGTATTGCCGCAGCGGATGAGCGGACGCCGATTTTCCACCGCCCGGAGAACCGCGTTGGCGAGATGCTGCTCGGCGGCGGCCGACTGTGCGAACCAGCCGTCGTTGGTGAGGTTGACGAGGGCTTGCGCGCCCTTTTGCACGAAGCGCCGGGTCAGCTCGCCGAGGGTGTCCTCGAAGCAGATCAGCGCGGCGATGCGGATCAGCGGGTCGGGCAAATCGAAGACCGTGAACTCCGTGCCGGCGCGGAAATCCGAGGGCACCAGTTCCCCGCAGAATGGCTCAAACACCGGCCGCAGCGGGAGGTATTCGCCAAAGGGCACGAGGTGCATTTTTCGATAAATCCGCGGCTGGCCAGCGCGCGGCGTGAGCAGGGCGGCGATGTTGTAGTCCGCCAGCGTGTCGGGATCGAACTCGGTGGAGCCGAGGAGGAGCGCGCCGGAAAGCGCGCGGGCCTGAGCGAGCACGAAGTGATAGGATTCGTCGTCGGCAAACATACTGCGCGGCGTCGAGGATTCCGGCCAGAGCACGAGTTGCGCGGCGGGCCGCGTGGCCGCGGCGAGGCCGGTGAGTTTCGCCAGTTCGCTGAAAATCCGCTCCTGCATGGCCGGGTCGAATTTCTCGGTCTGCGGAATGTTTGGCTGCACGGCAACCACGCGGAGCGGGACACCGGGACCAAGGTCGTTCCGCCACAACTGGCGCACGCCGTAAGCCCACACGAGCACGATGAGCGCGATGGACAGACTGAACTCCCAGCGCACCCGCTTGAGAAAAACGGGACCGATTTCGCCGAGGATGCGCCGGACGACGATGACAGCCATGAGGTTGGCGAAGACGACGAGGAATGAGAGGCCGGGGACGCCGGTGAATTCGGCAATCTGGATCATGGGCAGATCGCGATGGAGGGCGACTCCGAGGCCGTTCCAGCCGAAGCCGCCGAAGAGCCGCTCGCGGACCCACTCGTGCGCCACCCACGCACTCGCGCCAGCGGCCGCGGTTGCGAGATTGGAAAGCGAGCGCGGAAATTTTCGCGCCGCGTCCGCGCGCACCAGCACGGCGCCGATGAACCACGTCCAAAACGCGAAGTAGAACCCGAAGACCAGCGCGACCAGCGGCGCGAGCGCGAGGAGCCAGGGATTCTGGTAGAGCTCGGAAAGCGTGGTGCTGAGCCAGTGAAAGGTGCTGGTGAAAAAAACCAGTCCCGCGACGAAGCCGAGCGCCGCTTTGCGCAGCCCGACCCGGCGGCCCGCGGTGTGGGAGAAAAAGGCCGCGCAGATCAGCGGGGTCAGCGCCAGCCACGCGAGCCAGCCCTGATCCCAGCGGGGAAAGCACAGCGTGAGCAACCCGCCCGAGGTGAGCGCCGCGAGCCACGGCCAAGCGCGGGACAAGGCTGAAGGACGAAGGCGGAAGGATGAAGGTTCGGACATGCGCGCGCGAAAGGGCGCGGAGCTTCAATGAAAAATCCTAAATCCTAAATCCTAAATTTCCCCTACTCCCGCCGCACGCGCTTGCTCTTCTTCACCTCGGGACGCGGGTCGAGCGCTTCGCGGAGGTCTTTCATGTAGCCGGAGTTCACGCGGAAATGCGCCTGCTGCACTTCCTCCTGTTTGTAAAAACTGCTCTTGTCCGACACCACGTAGCCGATGCCCATGAGCCCTTGCAGGCAGTCGATGAGTTCCGCGATCGGAAGGTCGGCGCAGTGGGCGATGAGGTCGGCGCCGGACACGTCGCTGCTGCCGAAGCCGAGGGCTTTGATGACGGAAATTTCCGTTCCGTCGAGGTTGATGTCTCTGCTGCTCATGGGGTTTTGGCGGGTTGGGGTTCAGGAGGAAAGGCGGCGCTCCACATCCTGCTGGACCCACGTCCAGAGCTGGTCGAGTGCCGCCCGCACGGCCGCTTTGATGGCCGCCAGCTCCGCGGCTGTAACGGTTTTCCCCGCGTCCGGCGCGCGCCGCGCGAAAAGGTAGAACTTGATCTTCGGCTCGGTGCCGGACGGGCGGACGGCGATGCGGCGGCCATCGGCGAGGTCAAACATGAGCATCTTTTCCTTCGGGATGATGTCGCCCTCGTCGTCCGTGAAAGTATCCGTCGCGAAATTGCGTGCGCCGGTGACCGCGATGCCATCCACGGCGCGCGGCGGTTGCGCGGCATAGGATTCCACGAGCCGCTGAATTTTCGCCGCGCCGTCCGCGCCCTCGAAAGTCAGCGAGCCGTTTTTCTCCCAGTAGAAACCGTAGGCCGCATAGACCTCGTCGAGCAGATCGAGCAGCGTGAGGCCGCGCGACTTCGCGTACGCGGCGACCTCGGCGAAGACGACCGCCGAGCCGTTACCGTCCTTGTCGCGCACGAAATCCGCCGCGCTGTAGCCGTAACTTTCCTCGCCGCCGCAGACGTAGTAGCTGGACCGCGCGAGCCGCACCCTGCGGGATTCCAGCTCGTTGAGCACGCGGTAGTTCGCGCGGAGATCGGCGGGCAGCGCGGCTTCGTATTTGCCGAGTTTCTCGCCGATATATTTGAAACCGGTAAGCGTCTCCACGCAGCGCAGGCCGTGCTTCTCGGCGATGGCGCGCTGGAGATCGGTGGTGACGAAAGTTTTCACGATCACGCAGCGCGCCGCGTTCTCCGGCGTGATGACGCCGAGTTCGATGAGCTTCCTCACGCGGTAGTACGCCATGAGCGAACCGATCTGGTTGCCGGTCAGGAGTTCGAGGCTGCCCGCGGCATTGCGCACCGCCACGCCCATGCGGTCGCAGTCCGGGTCGGTGGCGATGACGAGATCCGCGCCATCCTGCTCGGCGAGCTGCATGGCGAGCGTGAGCGCCTCGGCGTTCTCGGGGTTCGGCGATTTCACCGTGGGGAAACGTCCGTCGGCGATCTCCTGCGCGGGCACCGTGGAGTAGCGGAAACCGAGCCGGTCGAGCATCGGCTTGATGATCGTCCCGCCGACGCCGTGGATCGAGGTGAAGACGATCCGCAATCCGCTCTGCGCCGCGGCGGCGACCATCGGGCGGTCGAGGATCAGCGTCTCCAGGCGCGCCATGTAGGCGTCGTCGTGCGCCGTGCCGAGCACTCTCAGCGTGCCCTGCGCCGCGGCGGGCAAAGGCGTGTAGACATCGGACTCGATGGCGTTGACCTTGGCGATGATTCCGCCCGCGTGCGGCTCCACCACTTGTGCGCCGTCGGCGAAATACACCTTGTAGCCGTTGTCGTGCGGTGGGTTGTGGCTCGCCGTGATGACGATGCCGGCGTGCGCGTTTTCGTGGCGCACGGTGAAGGAAAGCTGAGGCGTGGAGCGCGCCCCGTCGAAGATGCACACATCGCAGCCGTTCTCCACCGCCACGCGCGCCGCCAGCGCCGTGAAATCGCGCGAGAAATGCCGGGTGTCGTGCGCGACCACGATCTTTGGGCGGCCCGGCTGCCCGGTCTGCGCGAACCACTCCTTCACATACGCCACCAGGCCCTGCGTGGCGCGGCTGATGTTGTAGAAATTCATCGCGTTCGTCCCCACGCACGGAAGCTCCGGGCGGTCGAGCGGCTGCGGTGCGCCGCGCTCGGCGGCGGTCACGATTTTCCCGATCGTGCGGCCACGCAGGCCGCCGGTGCCAAAGGCGAGCGCCTTGTAAAAGCGGTCGTTCAACTCCTCCCACGCGCCGCGCTCCACCAACTCGCCGACGCTCCCGGCAATCTCCGGTGACGAACTGCGCTCAAGCATCAGACCGATATTGCGAGCACTGCTTTCGAGGAGCTGACCGGCAGTGACGGCTTGCTGGAGAAGGACGTTGAGATCGGACATATCCCGCGAATCTAAATTCCCGCTCAGAAATTCGGGAAGCCGGATTTTTGCAACGCGCGGCTGGCGAGTGACGGATCTACCCCGGAGGGGTAGCCCCATGCATCCTGCCCGTCTGCATAGTCATGCGGAAGGTGATGGGTCCGCGCACCCCGCATGGGGAAACCCCTCCGGGGTTCAAATCGCGGACTCACATTTAACCACGCCCCTTCCTAGCCCTGCACGACCGGCCGCCTGGCCAAAGCCTGCGCGCCTCCGGTGCAGATGGTGGTCGGCGACAGGAATGTCGCCGCGCCTTGAGCGCCGCTGCGCCGCACCCTCATCGGCGACGCCGCGTCAGCATCCCGAGCGTACCCACCAGCAGGAGTCCGAGCGCGGACGGCTCGGGGACGAGGGCGCTGCCGCCTCCCGACGACCCTTTTCCACCGCTGCTGAAGCCAGCCGCTCCGCTCGTAAAAACGACTGTCGCGCCCGCGCCGATGGTCAGCGAGGCGAGGCTTTGGCTCACGCTGCCGAAGCGGGTGGTGGCATTCGCCTGCACCGTCGCGCTGCCGGGTGCCGTGCCGAGAACGCCGTTGATATTCGTCGTGCCGCCGCTGGTCACGAGCGTGTTGTAAAGCTGGTCGCCGTTGAGCGTCAGCGTGCCAGCGCCGGTCTTGGTCAGGCTGCGCGTGCCGGACTGAGTGACGGTGCCGGTGATCGTCAGGGAGTCGCCCGCGCCGGTGACGGCGACGGTGACATTGCTCCGCAATTCGACCGGCGCGCTGATGCGGTGGGTGCCCGCGCTGTTCGTGACGGTGGCGGCGGTCGCGCCGTTATCGAGCTTCAGCGTGCCGCCGCCGGTGTTGCCGATTTCGTAGTCGTGCGTGGCGTTGTCGAAAATCACCGCCTGCAAACTCGGGCTCACGCCTTGCAGGCTGACCACGGTATCGCCGGTCACGGCGGTGGCAAAAGTCGCGGTGTCCGTGGCGGTGAAGCCGGCGTCGAGGCCGGGGACGCCGCCATTGGCCTGCCAGTTCGGGATCGCCGCCCAGGTGCTGCTGCCGGGGAGATTCCACACGCCCGCGCCGGAATAGACGAAGCCGGAAACGCTGACGACCTGCGCGGTCAGCGCCGTGTCCGCCAGCCCGCTCGCGGTGCCGTTGGAAGTAAGGCCGACCGTCACCGTGCCGCTGACCGCGCCGGGGGTCGCGGTGTTCGCAGCACCGCCCAATCCCACTGCGAGGCTGGCGGAGTTACTGGCTCCGCCGCCGAGGTCGCTGATCGCGCCGCTGTTGTGCGTGGCCGCGCCCGATGAGGCGGTGAGGGTTGCGTTCAGTCCCTCGGTGAAAGCGCCAGCCGCAGCGGTGTTCGTCACGCTGAGTGCCGCCGTGCCGAAAGTCCCGCCGACCCGCGCGCGCCCGAGACTCACGCTCGGCGTGATCGCGTTTGCCGCAGCGAGATTGAAAACTGCGCCGCTGACTGTGACGGGTTGCGTCGCGAGCGCGGTGTTGGCGAGACCGCTGGCGGTGCCGTTGGAAACGAGCGTTATGTCCACAGTGCCCGTGCGCGCACCGGCGGTTCCGGTGCTGGCGTTCCCCAAACCGACTGAGATCGCGTTGCTCGTGCCGGGCAAATTGGTGATCGTTCCCGCCGCGCTGGCGTCGCCGGTGAGATTCGCCGTCGCGGCGTTGAGCCCTTCGCTGAAGCCGTCGTTCGCCGCAGAGTTGGTGATCGAAAGCGCCGACGTGCCAAACGTGTCGCCGACATGGACGTTCGCCAGCGTCACGGAGCTGCCAATCACACCCGGTGCCGCGAACCGGAAGATGCTCCCCGCATTCACCGTGACGACCTGCGAGGCCAGCGCGGTGGTGCCGAGCAGGCTCGTCCCCGCGCCATTCGACGTGAGCGCGACGGTGACGGTCCCCGCTTTCGCTCCGACGGTGGCGGTGTTCAGGCCGACCAGCAGACTGGTGGAGTTTGTGTCGCCGGGAGACAGCAGGGAGATCGAGCCGGTGGTGGTCGCGCCGCCGGTGGCGCCGGTGTAAGCGGCGTCGAGTTTCTCGGAAAAGCCATCCGCCGCCGCGGTGTTCGTGAGACTCAGTGCCTGCGGGGCCACGACATCGCCGACGTGATGGTTGCCGGAAAAAGTCACCGCGCCAATCGTGTTCGCGGCGGCGAGGCGGAAGACGCTGCCCGCATTCACCGTGATGACCTGCGAGCCCAGTGCGGTGGTGCCGAGCAGGCTGGTGCCCGCACCGTTCGATGTGAGCCCGACGGTGACGGTTCCGCTTTTCGCGCCGACGCTGGCGGTGTCGAGACTCACGAGCAGGCTCGTCGCGTTGCTTCCGCCGGGGGCCAAAAGGCTGATCGTCCCCGAGCCCAGCGCGCCGCCGGTGCTGCCGAGAAACGCGGCGTCGAGTCCTTCCGAGAAACCATCCGCGGCGGCTTCATTGCTGATCGTCAGGGCTTGTCCCGTCAGCGCGTCGCCGAGGTGATGATTGCCGCGGAAAACAACCGGGCTGCCGATGGTGCCAGCCGCCGCGAGGCGGAAGACGCTGCCGTTGACGGTCACGGTTTGCGGCGCGAGCGCGGTGTTGGCGAGACCGCTGTTTGCGCCGTTGGAGGTCAGCAGCACATCCACCGTGCCGGTCCGAGCACCGGCGGTCGCGGTGCTGCTGAGACTCACCGAGATCGCGGTGTTCGTGCCGAGCAAATTGGTGATCGTTCCCGCCGCGCTGGCGTCGCCGGTGAGATTCGCCGTCGCGGCGTTGAGCCCTTCGCTGAAGCCGTCGTTCGCCGCAGAGTTGGTGATCGAAAGCGCCGACGTGCCAAAC
>CAIQUL010000069.1 GCA_903874975.1 uncultured Chthoniobacter sp.
CTTCTTGCTGGAGAGATACGAAGTGCTGGCCGGAACCGATCCAAATGCGACCTTTTCGGTTTTCCGCACGCGAGATGTGACCAGAGCGAGTGACAGCAGCTCCAGTGAGATGATCGGGCGACCGCCCGTCGCGGACAAGCCGCCAGAAATTTCAAGGGCAATATAAGGGCAATGAACACCAAGCCCAAATCCCTCATTCCTCATAAGTCCCTCTGGCTGAGGGAGCCGGCAATCGGATTCGAACCGATGACCTGCTGATTACAAATCAGCTGCTCTACCAACTGAGCTATGCCGGCATTTCACTGTCGCAGGCGGGTTCTGATCGGCGCCCGAGGGTGGCCTGCGGCGGGGCTTCATATACGCGGGGCGACGAGCGTGTCCAGCGTGCAGGAGCGCCGCGCCGCCGACCTGTTCGCCGGACCGGGGCGGGGAGAGGGAGTGTGCCCGTGGGTTACGTGCGTTCGGCCAGCGCGCCTGCGACGGCGGCAGGGAGTGGCAGGGCGCCGTCGCCGCCGAGGGCGCGGTCGAGATCTTCGAGGCGGTGGATGAGGTCCACGACTTCGCGCCGCGCGTACGGCCCGCCGGCGGCGGAGCAAAAGTGCGTGCGGCAGCCGAAGGGGCGGCCTTCGTAAATCCGGCAGCGCCCCGTGGTGCGGTCGAGCAGCGGACACGCGCCGTCTGGGCTCTCGGGCAGACGCGTGCGTCCCGTCGCCCGCCACGCCTTGGCCGCGACCAGCGCTTCACCTTTCGTGAGGTATGGCGTCTTGCCCGTCAGTTTGAAACGGCAGCACTCTGTCCGCGCGATGCACCCGCGCTCAATCGGGCGCGCGGCGAGGTCAGCGTAAATCGCGGTGACGGCGGGGATGACGGCGAGGTCTGTGCGGCGAGGCATAGGCGGGATGACTGGAGAATGGTGCGGAACTGACGAGAAAAAGGGAACTCCGCTGATTCATCCGTTGCCCTTCACACCGCCTGCCCCGCGGCGTGGCCGGAGGCCCAGGCCCATTGGAAATTGTAGCCGCCGAGCCAACCGGTCACGTCCACGACTTCGCCGATGAAGTAGAGGCCGGGGACGTGGCGGGCTTCCATGGTTTTCGAGGAAAGCTCGCGCGTGTCCACGCCGCCGAGGGTGACTTCGGATTTGGGGTAGCCTTCGGTGCC
This sequence comes from uncultured Chthoniobacter sp., assembly GCA_903874975.1. Lineage (GTDB taxonomy): Bacteria > Verrucomicrobiota > Verrucomicrobiia > Chthoniobacterales > Chthoniobacteraceae > Chthoniobacter. Next base: position 1,162 of record CAIQUL010000069.1, read on the forward strand.
GGAGAAGGCGAGCGGCCAGGCGTGGAGGAGCGCGGAGAGGTCGGTGAGTTCGCGGGCGGTGTAGTGGCGCGGAGTTTTCGCGGGGGCGTGGCGCTGGCTCCAGGCTTCGGCGAAACGGCGCGGCCAGTGCGCGGTGAGGGCGGTGGCGAGGTCGGTGTTTTCGGCGCGGGAGCGGGCGAGGAGGGCGTCCGCGTTTTCTCCCGGCAGGAGATCGAAGTGCAGCGTGTCGCCTTCCCGCCAGTAGGACGAAATCTGCAAGATCGCCGGCCCGCTCAGGCCGCGGTGGGTGAAGAGCAGGTTTTCGCAAAACTGCGCCCCGGCGTGGCGCGCGGCGACGGGCACGGAGAGTCCGCTGAGCGCGTGCAGCGGCTGGTCGGCGGCGGCGAAGGTGAGCGGGACGAGGCCGGGGCGCAGGGCGGTGAGTTTCACCCCGAACTGCCGGGCGATGCGGTGGCCGAAATCCGTCGCGCCGAGCTTCGGAAAGGACAGCCCGCCGGTGGCGATGACGAGCGCGGCGCTGTCGAGCGGGCCAGTGCTGGTGGCGAGGTGAAAGCGGTCGCTGCGGCGGACTTCGGTGACGTGGCAGTGTGTGCGGATTTCCACGCCGGCGGCGGCGCACTCGGCGAGCAGCATCTCGATGATCGCGCGCGAACTGCCGTCGCAAAACTGCTGGCCGAGCTTTTTCTCGTGATACGGGATGCGGTGCTTTTCCACGAGCGCGACGAAGTCCCACGGCGTGTAGCGGGCGAGCGCGGATTTGCAGAAGTCGGGGTTGGCCGAGAGATAGTTGTCGGGGCCGGCGCTGAGGTTGGTGAAGTTGCAGCGCCCGCCGCCGGAGATGGCGATCTTCAGGCCCACGCGTTCGTTGTGCTCGAGCACGGTCACGCGGCGTCCGCGCTTGCCGGCCTCAATGGCGCACATCAGCCCGGCGGCACCGGCACCGAGGATGACGATGTCGGGAGAGGAGTGGGGCGGGATTGGCATGGGCGCAGGCGGAAGGCTGGGAAAAAGTCGGAGAATAGACCACGGATTTCACGGAGCGCACGGAGCGGTCGTGCCGAGTCCGTGATCAGCGCGACGGGCGGGCTGGGGATTTCGGGCGGCTTGCGGACGAAGGAAGCGCCGCCGCAGTTCGCGCTTTTCTCCTTCGCCCTCCCAGCGTGCCGCCGGCCTCGCGGGCGAGCAGCTTCACGGCTGGATGCTCAATGCGCCTTTCCGCGGTGATGAGGTAGAGCCGGATCTGGCACTCCTCCGTGCGTCCGAGCGCGACGAAGCCATAACGCTCGATGGCCTCGGCCAGCACGACGGTGGGCACCACCGTGATGCCGAGGCCGTCAGTCGCCACGATCTTAGCCAGGGCGGCGTCCGCAAATTCCCCAATCACGACGGGTTCGACTTGGGCGGCGCGGAACCACTTTTCCATGTCGCGTCGCAAGGCGGTGTTCTGGGTGGGTAAAAGCATCGGAGCGCCCTGCAAGTTTCGGGGAAAACGTCCCCGCAGTGTTTTCGCGAGCGCCGGTGACGCGCAAAAGGTCACGCCCGTGCTACCGAGCGGATGGTTGAAGGTCTTCACCTGTGTGCTGGAAGGCGGCGGTTCGTCCGCGAGCAAGGCGTCGAGGCGATGCGCGGCAAGCTGTCCGAGCAGGTCTTCGAGCTTTCCCTCCTGACAGGTGACGTGGACCCGCGGGACCTGCGCAAAGACCGGGCGCAGGATGTCGAGACTGAGCAGCTTGGGAAAAGAATCCACGATCCCGATTTGCAGGCGCAGCGTGCGCGCGGTCGGGGCGCGGCGGGCCGTCGTGAGGAGTTCCTGGCCGAGGGCGAGAATCTCCTCCGCGTAGCCATGCACCACGCGGCCAAAGTCGGTCAGCACGATCGAGCGGCCGCTGCGCCGGTAGAGCGTTTCGCCGAGCGCGGACTCGAGCTGCTTCACCTGGGCGCAGATCGAGGGCTGCGAGATGTGCAGCTTCGCCGAAGCGCGGCTGACGCTGCCCTCGGTTGCGACGGCGTGAAAGTAACGCAGATGGTGGTAGTTGAGCCAATCGGCGGCGTTGTTTGATGGTTCCATAAAAGCTCACGATAGATGCGAGAATGTATCTTTGTCGAAGTCTGGCTGGGCGGCGAGGATGGGCACATCATGAAACTCATCCTCAATCATCTGCATCATCAACCTTCGCCATCCCTCGCCGCCCTGGTCCGCCAGCGCTTGGAAACTTTGCGCGAGGATCTGCAAATCGACGAGGCCCGCGTCCTCGTCGAAAACCGGCATGACGCCAGCCCGCCATTCCGGATCAGCGCCCAGCTGGTCACGCCGGGGCCGGATCTCTTTACCGAAGCGGTCGATCACACCCTGCGGGCCGCGCTGGATAAGATGGTCGGGCAGCTTGAGGCGCGCATCGGTCACCGAAAGGGAAAAAGAGCCCGGAGTGACCGCGCCCACCGGAAGACCGCCCCGGCGCAGCAACTGGCCAGTGCGGTCCGCCGGAACTGAACCGCCGAAATCGCGCCCGGTAGCGACTCAGCCGCTCTTCCGCCTGAATCCCGCCGCTGAACTCCAACCACAACTCCCATGAAATGGTCCATCCACCTCGGCCGCATCCTTGGCATCGACGTGTTTCTGCACGTGACCTTCCTGCTGCTGCTCGGCTTCATCGCGATCACCCACTGGCTCGCGCACGGTTCACTCGCAACCGTCATCAGCGGCGTGGGCTTCTTCGTCGCGCTCTTTGCCTGCGTGCTGCTGCATGAATACGGGCACGCCCTCGCCGCGCGGCGCTGTGGCATCGCCACGCGCGACATCACCCTGCTGCCCATCGGCGGCGTGGCGCGGCTGGATCGGATGCCGGACAAACCGGTCCAGGAACTCTGGGTCGCGCTGGCCGGCCCGGCGGTGAACGTGGTCATCGCCGCCGGGGTCGGTGTGTGGCTGGCCTTCACCGGCACGTGGGAGTCTCTCTTTACCCTGAGCACCACCGGCGGCGGATTTACCGAGCGCTTGCTCGCCGTGAATGTCGGCCTCGTGCTGTTTAACATGATCCCCGCTTTCCCGATGGATGGCGGCCGGGTGTTGCGCGCGCTGCTCGCGATGCGGCTGGAGTATGCCCGCGCCACGCGCATCGCCGCGACCGTCGGCCAAGGGCTGGCCATCGCGTTCGGATTCGCCGGTCTTTTCTCGAATCCTCTCCTGCTGCTCATCGCCGTCTTCGTCTGGACCGGCGCGAGCCAGGAGGCCGCGGCCACGGACATGAAAGCCGCCATTGGCGGGCTGCCGGTGCGTGAGGCCATGCTCACTGACTTCCGCACCCTTTCGCCGCAGGACACCCTCAGCGTTGCCACGCGCCTCCTTATCGAAGGCTCGCAGCAGGATTTTCTGGTGGTCGATGCAGGTCGCGTCGTCGGAGTCCTGTCGCATGCCCGGCTCTTTGAAGTGCTGCGCGAACGCGGCGAATGGACGCCCGTGACCGAGGTCATGGTGCGCACTTTCCGCACGCTGCGCCCGGATGAACCGCTCGACGGCGCGCTCTTTCAGGCGGAACCGGGCCAGACGGTCATGCCGGTCGTGCGTAATGGCCAACTCGTCGGTCTCGTTACTGCGGAGAACATCGGCGAACTGATGATGATCCGCGCGGCGCGCCGGGAGCGCGGTGCCGAACCGCCGCCACTCCCGGGAGCCGCGCCAACATCTTTCACTACTCAACACCACCACCATCTCAATGACTGACACTCTCTGGCTCTGGATCGGCTTCAACGTCTTCGTCCTCTGCATGCTCGCCCTCGACCTCGGCGTCTTCCATCGCAAGGCCCACATCGTGACTTTCAAGGAGTCGATGGCGTGGACCGCCGTCTGGGTCTCCCTCGCGCTGGTCTTCAACTTCGGAATTTACCACTACATGGGCCCGCAGAAGGGGCTCGAATTCTTCACCGGCTACGTCATCGAGAAGTCGCTCAGCGTGGACAACGTTTTCGTCTTCGCGCTGCTCTTTTCCTACTTCGCGGTGCCGGCGCTGTATCAGCACAAGGTGCTCTTCTGGGGCATCCTCGGCGCGCTGATCCTGCGGGCGATCATGATCTTCCTCGGGGCGGCGCTGATCGAACGCTTCACCTGGATCATCTACGTCTTCGGCGCGTTCCTCATTCTGACGGGCATCAAGATGATCGTGAAGCGCGATGAAGAGATGCACCCCGAGCGCAATCCGCTGGTCCGCTGGTTTAAGCAGCTCATGCCGGTGACGAACGACTATCGCGGCGACAAGTTTTTCGTGCGGGAAAACGGCGTCCGCATGGCCACACCGCTTTTTGTGGTGCTGCTGCTCGTCGAGTTTTCCGACCTCATCTTCGCGGTCGATTCGATCCCCGCGATCTTCGCGGTCACCAAGGATCCGTTCATCGTCTATACGTCGAATGTCTTCGCCATCCTCGGCCTGCGCTCGCTCTACTTCGCCCTCGCGGGAGTGATGGACAAATTCCACTATCTCAAGATCGGCCTGGGTGTCGTGCTCGCCTTCGTCGGCGTGAAGATGCTGCTCGGACATACTCCTTACAAGATCGACACGCTCGTCTCGCTCGGCGTCATTGTCTCCGTGCTGGCGGCCTCGATCATCGGGTCCCTGTTACGGCCCAAAAAAGCCGCGCTGCACATCGGCCATGCTCCAGGGACAACCCCGGAGCACCCCTGATGAGCATCGTCCTCGTCGAGATCCTCATCGTGCTCGTGCTGTTCATCGCGAATGGAGTTTTCGCCATGAGCGAGATGGCCGTGGTGTCCTCGCGCAAGTCGCGGCTCAGTTCGGGAGGAAGAGTCCCGCGGTGAGGGGAAAGCCGGACGGGGCCGACGCCAGAGCGCAATTCGCCGGGATGATTTCTTGACGGTCCCGGCGCTGGCGATTTGAGTGGCGCGCGTTTTTTCGCACTCACCAACCAAAACCACACCAAATACATCATGATCAAAATCGGCATCAACGGATTCGGACGCATCGGACGCCTCGTGTTTCGCGCCATCTGCGACCAGGGCTTATTGGGCAAAGAGATCGACGTCGTCGCCGTCAATGACCTTGTGCCGGCGGACAACCTCGCCTACCTCGTGAAATACGATTCCACGCAGGGCAAGGCGAAGGAAGAAGTGTATAGCAAGAAGTCCTCGCCCGAGGTGCTCGAGGACGACGTGCTCGTGGTGGACGGGCACGAGATCAAATGTCTCGCGGTGAAGGAAGGCCCGGCGGCGCTCCCGTGGAAAGCGCTCGGAGTGGACATCGTCATCGAATCGACGGGACTTTTCACCGACGCCGACAAAGCGAGGGGCCACATTACGGCGGGCGCGAAGAAGGTCATCATCTCGGCTCCGGGAAAGAACGAGGACATCACCGTGGTCATGGGCGTGAACCACGAGAAATACGACGCGGCCAAACACCACATCATCTCGAACGCGAGCTGCACCACGAACTGCCTCGCTCCGGTCGTGCATGTGCTGCTGAAGGAAGGCTTCGGCATCGAGGAAGGCCTCATGACGACCATCCACAGCTACACCGCCACGCAAAAAACCGTGGACGGACCGAGCAAGAAGGACTGGAAGGGCGGACGCTCGGCGGCGATCAACATCATTCCCTCGACGACCGGCGCGGCCAAGGCTGTGGGCCTCGCCATTCCCGAAGTCAAAGGCAAGCTCACCGGCATGTCCTTCCGCGTCCCGACGCCGACGGTTTCCGTCGTCGATCTCACCGTGAAGACCGTGAAGGAAACGAGCTACGCGGAGATTTGCGCGGCGCTGAAAAAGGCGAGCGAGACGTATATGGCGGGCATCCTCGGCTACACCGCCGACGAGGTGGTGAGCAGCGACTTCATCCACGACGCCCGATC
>CAIQUL010000070.1 GCA_903874975.1 uncultured Chthoniobacter sp.
ATGAAATGAACGTGACGAAACTCAGGATTCATAAGCTGGAAAAAGAGCGCGCACGCTAGCGAGCCCGCCCGCCCCGCGCAACGCCAGCTTTCCGCCGTGACTCGCCGCCGCCGCCCGGCGAAAGTCCGCGCCTTTTCCCCGAGCCATGCGCGCCTACATCCTAAACCTCGACGCTGCGAAAGACCGCTGGGCGGCGCTTTCCGGAGCGTTCGAGCGGATCGGCTTTCCGGTGACGCGGGTGCCGGGTGTCGAAGGCGCGAAGTTGGAATTGCCGATCCCGGAATACGCGGAGGGCCGGTATCGCTGGTTCCACGGGCGACCCACGAATGTGCGCGAGGTGGGCTGCTACCTCAGCCACGTCGCGGCGTGCCGGGCCTTCCTCGAAACCGCCGACGAGCACGGCCTGATCTGCGAGGATGACCTCGTGCTCGGGCCGGATTTTCCGACCGTGCTGGCGGCCGCGCTGCGCCATCGCAGCTCGTGGAATATCCTGCGTCTGACCGGGCTCAGCGCAGGGCATGCGGTGCCCGTGCGCCAGCTCGGCGGCGGCTCCGTGTTGTGCGTGAATTTTGGCCGACTGAAAGGTGCAGGCGCCTACGTGGTGGACCGCGCGGCCGCGCAGGCGTTGGTCGCGCATCTGCTGCCGATGTGGCTCCCGTGGGACCACGCCTTCGACCGCGAATGGTTCTTCGGCCTGCGCGCGGCCAGCGTGCAGCCGTTCCCGATTTCGCAGACCGACAGCGGCTTCAAATCCTCCATCCAAGGCAGCTCCCGCCGCCCGCTGGCGTCGTGGCGGCGCTGGTTCACCACGCACCCGTATCAGGCCGTGAACGAGGTCTCGCGCTGGCTGTTTCGCAGCGTGAGCTTTCTGCGGTGGAAAGCTGCGCGCGCGGAGTAGCGGCGGCCGTCGCCGAGTTCGCGCAGGCGGGCATTGGTTGGGCGGTCGATGTCGAGGTAATCGAGCAGCGCCTTCATGTAGGCCAGCTCGTTGTCGAAGCCCTGCGCTTTCACCAACTCGTGGCAGTGCGCCCAGAATTTTTTCGGATCGATGCCAAAGGTCGGGAAGAGCACCTCGTCCTGCATGTAGTTCGGCGAGAGCGTCTGGTTGTAGTCATAGACGATGGCGATGGTGTTTTGCGGGGAGCTCATGGGGCGGCTTCGGGCCGGACGGCGACTACGAGCCGGTCAGGCCGGTGCCTTCGTAGATTTCGGCGAGCGGGAGTTCACACTCGATCTCGGGGAAAGCCAGCACCTGCTCGGGTGCGGCCGCATACTCCTGCGTCCAGCTTTCACCCGCGCGCCGCCAGAGCGTGACGGCCATCGTGTCGGTCTCGACGAGCGCGAGCACGCGGAGCGACGGGATGGTGAGATAGGCCTCGCGCTTTTCGCCGCGATCGAGGCGGGCGGTGGATTCGGAGAGCACCTCGAAGAGGACGACCGGCTTGTCCTGAAAATGGGCATCGGGGGAGTTCGGTTCGCAGATCACCGACAGGTCGGGGTAGTAGAAGCGCAGGTCGCTGCCTTGCTGGACGCGGATGAGGGCGTCGGAATTAAACGGCTCACAGCGTTTTCCGCGAAGGCGGGTGCCGAACGAGATCGCGAGATTCGTGCCGATGCGCGCGTGGCGGTTCGTTCCTCCTGCCATGGCATAGACCACGCCGTTGAGATACTCGTGCTTTTGCTCAGCGCCGTCCTCGCCGCGCAGGAAATCCTCGGGTGTAAGATAGGCGTGGCGCTGGGCGATGCTCATGGGCGAAGGCTAGGGAGCACGGTTCGCGGTGTCAAATGGCGGACGGGCGGTCAGCCGAGCAGATTCTTCAGCGCGGGGGCAAGTTCGGCGAAGGTGAACCCAAAACCGTGGTCGAGGGCGGCGGCGGGGAGGACGCGTTTGCTGTCGAGGAGCTCGCGGGCGAAGTCGCCGAGCGCGGCGCGGAGGGCGAAGGCAGGGACGCGGAGGAAGGCCGGGCGGTGGAGGGTGGCGGCGAGCGTGCGGGTGAAGTCGGCGTTGCGCACGGGCCACGGGGCGGAGCCATTGAGCGGACCGCGGACGTCGAGGTTCTCGATGGCGAAGAGGGCGAGCTGCGCGAGGTCATCGAGGTGAATCCACGACATCCACTGGCGGCCATCGCCGAGCGGACCGCCGAGGCCGAGTTGGAAAATGGGTGTCATCGGCGCGAGCGCGCCGCCGCTTTTCCCGAGGACAAGCGAGGTGCGCAGCGTAACCAGGCGGACTCCTTCAACCCGCTCCGCCTCGACCTCCCATGCCTGCGTGGTTGCGGCGAGGAAGCCGGTGCCACCGGGCGAAGTTTCGGTGAGTTCCGTGTCGCCGCGATCGCCGTAGAAGCCAATGGCGGAGCCGCTGAGCAGGACCTCGGGCTTTTCTCGCACGGCGTTGATTGCTTCGACCACCCGGCGGGTGCCGAGCACGCGGCTTTCCGTGATGCGGCGCTTTTTTGCCGCGGTCCACAGTCCCATCACGGACTCGCCGGCGAGGTGGATGAGCGCCTCGCAGCCGGCGATGTCGGGCGGGCGCTCCAGCGAAAAATCGCGCATTTCACACCCGGGAATCGCCCGTCGCGGAGCGCGCGTGAATGCCACGATCTCGTGCCCGCGCCGCAGCGCGAGGTCGATGATTTTTCCGCCGATGAAGCCGGTCGCGCCGGTGACGCCGATGTGCATTTAGGATTTAAGATTTAGGATTTGGGACGGATTCGCCTTTGCTGCCGCCAAAATGCTCAATGCTAAATCCCCTTACGTTTCCGGTTGGTCGAAGCGACCGTGGATCCAGCGGTAGGGGAATTTGTCGCCGGGGCAGTCGGTGGGCCAGCGGGGTGGGTTGATCGCGCGGTGGGGTTTCACGATGGCCCATCGGCCGTCGATCTTGCCCACGCGGTCGCGGAGGTAGCGGATCAGTTCGTCGCAGGCCGCGATCTGGCGTTCGGTGGGTTTGTCGCGATTGAAATCGCCGACGAGGCAGATGCCGAGGGACATGTTATTCAGGTTGTCGCTGTGCACGTGGCCACCCTGAAGCTGGCGGTGCCAGCGATTGCCAATTTCGATTTCGCCGTCGCCGGAGGAGTGGCCGTTGCCGATGACGAAATGATAGGCCATGCCATTGGGCATGCCGCGGACGTTGCGGTGGTAGTATTCGAAAGCCTTGGCGTTGCCCTGCCGCGTGCCGCTGTTGTGGACCACGATGTAGCGCCAGCGGCGGCTCAGGACCGGTGCGGCGTTAATCTGTTTCCGCACTGGTTTGCTGAGGTATTTCCAACGCTCAAACCAACCGCCGCCTCCTGCGGGTTGAAAACCGGCCTGCTGCTCCACACCATCTTTGACGATCGTAATCGGAGCGGGTGGAGCGGGTGGCTCGGGTTTCGGTACCGGAGCGACCGGGGGGCTGCCCGGAGGCGTCCGGTTGAAGGGATGGGGCCGCGGGGTGGCTTCGGGTTCCGGCTGCGGGTCGGGTTGGGGTTTCGGCTTGGGCGTTGATTCCGGCTCCGGCTTGGGCTTGGGCTTCGGAGTGGCTTCCGGATCAGGCTTTGGTTTCGGCTTTGGGGTCGCGGGTGCAGGCGTGACCGTAGGTTTCGGTTTGGGCTTGGGCCGGGGCGTGGCTTCCGGCGAAGGCGTCATCGGAACGGTGCGGATTTCCTCGCGAGCCTTGAGGAACTGCCGCTTCTTCTCCTCCTCGCTCAATTCCGCGCGCAGCCCTGTGCCCATCAGGATTCCAAGGGCCAGCAACGACAGAAAAATGGGGCGCACGCGGCGGATGCTAGCAGCCGCGGCGTGCCGTTCAAGCCGGGCGCGCGGAAAGTGTTTCCCCCGCGTGAAGTGGCTTGGAAACAAGACACGCCGGACCTATCCTGCCCGCATGAAACCATTCCTCATTCGCTGGTTGTGCTCGAGCGTCGCGGTGGCTGTGGCGGTGTACCTGACCCCGATGCAGGCGAGCGGCCTGACCGCGCTCATTTGCACGGCGCTGCTCCTCGGCATCGTCAATGCCTTCATCCGCCCCGTGCTGCTCTTGCTGAGCCTCCCCTTCATCCTCGTGACCCTCGGCTTTTTCATCCTCGTGGTGAATGCGCTCATGCTGAAGCTCGTGAGCGGAATCGTCCCCGGCTTCGACGCCGGCGGATTCTGGAGCGCCTTCTTCGGCGCGATCATCATCAGTATCGTGAACTGGGTGCTGAGCGCGTTTTTCAAGGACAGCGCGGGCAAGTATCAAGTCCTCACCCACCACGGGCAGATCAAGCAGGTGCAGGGGAAAGTCATCGAGTGAGTGCGCGTGTGCGGGTGAAAATTTGCGGGCTCACGAACCGCGCGGATGCCGCCGCCGCCATCGACCTCGGTGCCGATGCGCTCGGCTTCAATCTCTTTCCCGGCTCGAAGCGCGTCATCAAACTCGAGGAAGCGACGGACTGGCTGCGCGCGCTGCCGCCCTTTGTCGCCCGCGTCGCGGTGGTCGTGAATCTCCCACTCGACGAGGCCCGCCATCTCGCGGCGCGGCCCGAGTTCGATCTCGTGCAGTTTCACGGCGACGAAGATGCGGCGTATTGCGCGGAGTTCGCCCGTCTGGGCCGGCCTTTTGTGAAAGCGCTCCGGCTGCAGGCTGCGGCGTCCATCGCGCTGGCGGGGACTTTTTCCACCCCGCACCTCCTGCTCGACGCCCCGGCCGGCGCGGCCTACGGCGGCACCGGCACGCTCAGCGATCTCGCGCTCGCCGAGGAGTGCGTGCGGCGGCATCCCGCGCTGCACATCATCCTCGCGGGCGGCTTGAACCCCGAGAACGTGGGGGCGGCCGTAAAGGCCGTGCGGCCCTGCGCGGTGGACGTGGCCAGCGGGGTGGAAATGGCTGGCGATGCGCGGCGGAAATGCGCCTCGCGAATGGAGCGGTTTCTCGCCGCGGCGCGGCCGGGTTAGCGCGGGGCGGGGCGCGGCCCGCACACTAGGCATCGAAGCTGCTAAGTAGGCAAAGAACACGCCGCGACGTTACGGAAAAGGCTCCGCCATTTCCCCAGCCCGGAAGCGCCACTTCATACCATGAGCCATCCCGTCACGAACCTCCGCCGCCTGCAAAGCCTGGCCCGCCGTCCGCTCGGTGTCCTGGCCCTCGCCGCCGCCTGTTTCGCCACTTTTTTCCCGCACGCCGCGGCCTACGGACCGGCCGGGCACCAGACCGTGGGAACCGTGGCCGATCGGCTGAACGTCGGCACGCCCGCCGGTGCCCGCGTGCAAGCGCTGCTCGGCGGCGATTCGCTGGAATCCGCTGCCGCTGCGACCTGCGACCTCTGGGCCACGCAAATCACCCGCCGCAATCTCGCCCTCGGCGGCTACCGCCTCGCCGCGGGGCGTCATCGACCTGACGGCGCGCCGAGCACCGCGCGGGCGCGGGCGATGTCGCGGGCGATCTGGGCGCGGAGGGCTTCGCGGCTGGCGAATTTCTGCTCAGGGCGGAGAAACTGGCGGAAGGTGATTTCGAGGTCTTCGCCGTAGATGCTTTCGTCGAAGTCGAGGAGGTGGACTTCGAGGAGGCGCTCGCTGGTGGCGTTTTTGATCGTGGGCCGCACGCCGATGTTCACGGCGGCGGGAAGATTTTTGGAACCGCGGCGGGCTTCGGCCGCATAGACGCCGTTCGGGGGAAATTGCTCGTTGTGCGCGCTGAGGTTCGCGGTGGGAAAGCCGAGCGTCCGGCCGATGCGTTCGCCTTCGACCACGGTGCCGAGGATCGTGAACTCCCGGCCGAGCAGGCTTGCTGCGCGGGGCAGGTCGCCGGCTTCCACGGCCCGGCGAATGAGCGTGCTGCTGACAATCTCACCGTCCAAGGCCACCGCCGGCACGCCGACTTCGGCGAAGCCGTGCGCCGGTCCGAGTTTCCGGAGCAGGTCGAGATTGCCGGCGCGGCCTTTGCCAAAAGACCACTCGAAGCCGACGCAGATTTCGCGCAGCGGCCGCCCGGCGTCCGCGAGCGCGCGGATGAAGTCGGCGGGCTCGGTGGCGGCGAAGTCGCGGTCGAAAGGGATGACGAGAACGTGGTCGAGGCCGAGGCTGCGGATGCGCTGGAGCTTGTGCAGCGTGGAGGTGAGAAGGCGCGGTGCCTGGTCGGGGCGGAGGACGCGGATCGGGTGAGGGTCGAAGGTGACGGCGACGGCGGTGCCGCCCGCCAGGCGGGCGTCGTCGAGCGCGCGGCGGAGGACGGCTTGGTGCCCGAGATGCACTCCATCGAAGACGCCGATGGCGAGGAAGATCGGGCCGGGGAGGTGGGCGAGGTCGGGGATGGAGCGGAGGGGAGTCACGGGGGAAATGACGAATGACGAATGACGAATGACGAACGAAGCCGAAAATCCGAATGGCGGGTTCCGGGCCAGGGTGAACGGGTTTGCTTCGTCATGGCGGCTTCGTCATTTCCCTCACGCCCCGCGCATCCGCGAGACCGTCGGCAGACTGAGGATGCGGCTCTCAATGTCGCGGGGATCGAGTGTTTTGATTTCCTCGACGGTCACGGAATGTTCGAGCGTGAACTTGCCGCTCTTGGTGCGGCGGAGGGATTTGAGGTGCGCGCCGCAGCCGAGTTCGTTGCCGATGTCGAAGGCGTAGGTGCGGACGTAGAAGCCTTTGGAGCAGACGACGCGGAAGTCAATCTCGGGCAGGCGCACGTCCTTGATCTCGTGCGCATAGACGTGGACGAAGCGCGGGTCGCGCTCCACCACCTTGCCCTGACGCGCGAGTTTGTAGAGCGGGACGCCGTCTTTTTTGATCGCCGAAACCATGGGCGGCATCTGGTAAAAATCTCCGTGGAATTTGGCAAATGCGGAGTCAAGTTGCTCGCGGCTGAGGTCGGGCACGGGCTTGGTTTCGACGAGCTTGCCGTCGGCGTCCTGGCTGTCGGTGGTGATGCCGAGGGTCATGGTGCCGGCGTATTCCTTGTCCTCGGCCATGAGCAGATCCTGAATCTTGGTGCCGCGTCCGAGCACGATGATGAGCAGGCCGGTGGCGAGGGGATCGAGCGTGCCGCAGTGGCCGACCTTTTTGGTATTGAGCGCGCGGCGGACGATGGCGACCACGTCGTGCGAGGTCATGCCGGGCGCTTTATCTACGAGGAGGACACCGTCAAGGCTGGTCAAATTCATGGTCAAGGGCTTGTAAAACTTTTTCCTGCACTGCGGCGAGCGTCCCGGGTGTGCGGGCACCGGCGGCGAGTTGATGGCCGCCGCCGCCGAAGAGGCCGCAGATTTTGCTCACGTCGATCTTGGGCGATTTCGAGCGCAGGCTGATGCGGATTTTCCCGTCGCCCAGTTCCTCGAAAAACGCGGCGGCCACGACGGTGTCGATGCTGCGGATGGAGTCGATAAGCCCTTCGTTGTCCTCGGGCTGGATGCCGAGCGTGCGGGCGGTTTCGGCGGAAAGAGCGAAGCTGGCGACGCGATCCCGGCTCGTGAGGCGCAGGACGTTGAGCAGGGCGCGGAGGAGTTCCAGCCGGCGGCGCGGATAGCTCTCGTACATTTTCTGCGAGAGGTCGCCCACGTTCACGCCGAGCCGGATGAGGTCGGCCGCGATCTCGTAGGTGCGCGCGGTGGTGCTCGGGTATTGGAAGGAGCCGGTGTCGGTGCTGATCGCCGCGAAAAGGTTGTCCGCCATTTCGTAGGTCAGCGGCAGGTCGCACTGGCGGAAAAGTTCGTAAAGCACCTGGCCCGCGGCGGGCGCGGTGGCATCCACGTAGGCGAAGTCGCCGAAGCGCGGGTTCGTGTGGTGGTGGTCGATATTGATCCACACGTCGGCGTGCGCGATGGCCGTGCGCGCGGTGCCGGCACGGTTTTCGACGGCGTTGTCGAGGACGACGGCGACGTCGAAAGTCTGCGGATCGGCGGGCGGCTGGGTGACGAGTTCGGAGCCGGGGAGGTAGCGGAATTTTTCGGGCACGCCGTCTTCGTTCCAGGCGGTCACGTCTTTGCCGAGCTGGCGGAGGCAAAGAGTCATCGCGAGCGTGCAGCCGAGCGCATCGCCATCCGGGCGCGCGTGGCTGATGACGACGAAGCGCTGCCGCGTGCGGAGAATGGCGGCGATCTCAGCGAGGGTGCAGTTACTTTTCATCGGGCTCAGGCTCAGCCTGCCCGAGCGGTTCGTCGGGCGGAATTTCGATCTGCTCGAGGAGGGTGATGATGCGGGTGCCGCGCTCGATGGTTTCGTCGAGTTTGAAATGGAGGTGCGGCGTGTATTTGAGGACGACGCGTTTCGAGAGGAGGTGCTGGAGGCTCTTGCGGCTGGCGTGGAGTTTGGCGAGCACGGCGTGGCACTGCTCGGGGCTGCCCATGACGCTGACGAAAACGTGGGCGTTTTTCAGGTCGGGCGTGATATCGACCTGCTGTACGGTGACGAGCGCGGCGTCGAAGGAAACCTCGCGGTTGATGAGTTCGCCCAGCTCGCGCCGCATCAGTTCGTTGACTCGTTCGAGGCGGTGCTTCATGGGGACGTTGAGTGTTGAATATTGATTGTTGAGTGACGCGAAATTTCGGAGAGAGCGGTGCTGTTGGGCGCCTTTCACTCAACACTCAACTCTCATCACTCAACCTTCCTCGTCAGAGCTTCTGTGCGTGTTTTTCGAGCGTGTAGCACTCGATGATGTCGCCCGGCTCGTAGTCGTTGAAGTCGCCGAGTTTGATGCCGCATTCGAGGCCGGAGCGGACTTCCTTCACGTCGTCGGTGAAACGACGGAGCGTCGCGAGGCCGCCGTCGTAGATCGGCTGGCGACCGCGGAGGACACGGGCGCGGCCAGTGCGGGAGATGCGCCCGTCGGTGACGGCGCATCCGGCCACGAGGCCCTTCGACAGCTCGAACACTTTTTTGACTTCGGCGTGGCCGATGACGGACTCGCGGGTCTCGGGATCGAGCAGGCCGGCCATGGCTTCCTTCACCTGGTCGATGAGTTCGTAAATGATCGAGAAGAGTTTGATCTGCACGCCTTCGCGGCGCGCGACATTCGCGGCGGTGGCTTCGGTTTTGACGCCAAAGCCGACGACGACGGCCTCCGAGGCGACGGCCAGCGCGATGTCGTTTTCGCTGATCGGACCGACGGCGCCGTGGATGATTTCGGCGTCGATCTTCTTGCTCTGGATTTCGCCGAGCGCGGTGATGATCGCTTCGAGCGAACCTTGCACGTCGCACTTGAGGACGAGGTTGAGCTTCTTCTTCTGCCCTTCCTTGATGGTGTCGAAAAGGCTTTCGAGCGTGGCGCGTTTCGGCGCGGCGAGTTTGCCCAAGCGCTCGGCTTCCATGCGCTCCGCGCCGAGTTCCTGCGCGGCGCGCTCGCTTTCGAGGACCACGAGTTCGTCGCCCGCAAAAGGCAGGCCCGAAAAGCCGAGCACGCGGCACGGGGTGGACGGCCCGGCCTCCTTGATGGGCTTGCCGTTGTCGTCAATGAGCGACTTCACCTTGCCAAAAAATTTGCCGCAGATGAAGGGCATGCCGATTTTGAGCGTGCCGGTTTTCACGATGATCGTAGCGGTCGGGCCGCGGCCCTGCTCGACCTGCGCCTCGATGACCGAGCCGCGGGCCAGTTGCTGGCCGCTGGCTTTGAGTTCCAGCACTTCGGCTTCGAGCTGGATGCGTTCGAGCAGTTCGTTGATGCCCTGCTTTTTGAGCGCCGCGACGGGGCAGACGCCGATGGTGCCGCCCCAATCCTCGGGCGTGAGACCTTTCTCCTGAAGCTGGCCTTTAACTTTGTCTAAGTTCGCGCCGGGCGCGTCCATTTTCGTGACGGCGACGATTATCCCGACCTTCGCAGCCTTGGCGTGGTTCATGGCCTCAATGGTCTGAGGCATGATGCCGTCGTCCGCGGCGACGACGAGGACGACGATGTCCGTGACGCTGGCTCCGCGGGAGCGCATGGCGGTGAAAGCAGCGTGGCCAGGAGTGTCGAGGAAGGTGATCTGGTGGCTGTTGTGGGTGACGCTGTAGGCGCCGATGTGCTGGGTGATGCCGCCGGCTTCGCCCGCGGCGACGCGCGCTTTGCGGATGGCGTCCATGAGGGTCGTTTTGCCGTGATCGACATGGCCCATGAAGGTCACGATCGGGGCGCGCAGGTGGAGTTCGTCCGGCTTTGGTTTGGCGGGTTCCTTGGGCGGTTCCTTGACGACGACCGGCTTGTGGACGCCGCCGCCGACCTTGCGGGTTTCCCTTTCAAAAGTGTACCCGTGCTTGGTGCAAACCTTGGCCGCAACATCGGCCTCGATCGTCTGATTGATCGCGGCGAAAATGTTCATCTCCATGAGGTCGCCGATGACCTGGAATGGCCGGATGTTCATGGCCGTGGCGAGATCACGGACGGTGAACGGCGGCTTGAGATGGATGATCTTTTCGTTGGTCGGGGCCGCCGCTTCCGGGGCAGTGTCGGCGGGTGCGGCCGGCGCGACGATTTCCTGCGGTGCCGGGGCCACCACCGCGGCAGCTTTGGGCGCATCCGGCTCGAGGATTTTCGAGATCGGGATGTGCGCGAAGGGCTTGTTGGTCAACTCCGACGCTGTACGCGGGCGGCGCTTCGGCTTCGCGTCGATCAGTGAGACCGTTTCCTGGGGAACTTTCGGCGGTGCCGGTGGGGCGGTTTCCCTGGTCGCCGGAGCTGGCTCAGAGGTGGCGAATTTTCGCGTCGTCTTGGGCGCGGCACCAGGTTTGGCCTTGGCTTTGGCCTCGTCGGTCTTTTTCGCGCTCGCTTTGTTGGTCGTCTTGGTAGGCATCAAAGTTTTTTTTGGAGTTGGCCCTCATGGCTACTTCGCAGCGAGGCTTTTCTCGTGCTCTTTCACGGCAGACTCATGAATGACGCTGGCGGCGGCGAGGTCGAGGCCGAGGGTGTCGGCGATGTCCTGTGGTTCGCTGCCGGTGGCGATCACTTCCACGCTATTCATGCCCGCGGTGACCAGTTTGGCCGCGACCTCCGGGGTCACGTTCAGGGCTTCGGCAAAGCTCTGGGCGGCGCTTTCCTTTTTGCCCTCAAAGATTTTCTCCGCGGATTTGTCCTGCTCGATATTGATGTCCCAGCCGGTCAGCCGCGAGGTCAGGCGCGCGTTCTGCCCGCGTTTGCCGATGGCGAGCGAAAGTTGGTCTTCATCCACTTTGATGACCACGGCCTTTTTCAGCGGGTCGAGGGTCACGCTTTTGACCTTCGCGGGCTTGAGCGCCTCGAGGACGAGTTCCTTCATGTCCGCGCTCCAGCGGATGATGTCCACCTTCTCGTTGTTCAGTTCGCGGACGATGTTCTTCACCCGGGAGCCGCGCATGCCCACGCAAGCGCCCACGGGATCGACTTTCTCGTTGGCGCTGAAGACGGCGATCTTCGTGCGGTAACCGGCTTCGCGGGCGATGCCCTTGATCTCCACGGTGCCGTCGTTGATTTCGCTGACTTCCATTTCGAAAAGGCGGCGCACGAAATTCGGATGACTGCGGGAGAGAATGATCTCGGGCCCGCGCGCGCCGTTTTCCACCGCCACCACGTAGGCGCGGACGCGGTCGCCGATGTTGTAGTCCTCGGTTTGGACGCGCTCGCGGTTCGGCATGAGCGCCTCGAATTTCCCCAAGTCCACGACCACGTCCGAGCGGTCGAAGCGCTTGACCGAGCCGGTCACCACCTCGCCGGCGCGATCCTTGAACTCGTCGTACATGTTCTCTTTCTCCGCCTGGCGGATGCGCTGCATCATCGCCTGCTTGGCGGTCTGCGCGGCGATGCGGCCGAAATCCTTCGGCGTCACCGGCACTTCGATTTCTGCGCCGAGCTGAATGTCACTCTGGAACTTCCTGGCCAGTTCAAAGCGGATCTCGTCGTGCTTGTTCGCGACCTTCTCGACGACGGTCAGCTTAGCGTAAGCCTTGATCTCGCCGCTTTTCGGATCGATCTCGACGCGCAAATCCTTCGCCGGTCCGACTGCCTTGCGGGCAGCGGACAGCAAGGCGTTGTTGATCGCTTCGAGGAGCACTTCACGTTTGATGCCCTTTTCACGCTCAAAAAAATCGAGGCCTGCGAGGATGTCACTGTTCATATTTGGTGTCCGCATCCGGGGACAAAAAAAAGTGGGTTGGTTACCCACTTGGCTTTAGCCGGGTTTGGAATTTCCCAAAAGTAGGAGAATCGCTGGAGGGCGTCAAGATGGGAAACCGCGACCGCTCAAAGCCCGGTCCGCTTCTTGATGCGCGAGATATTTTCCCGGGCAAAATCCCGCTGATCCTGGGGCAGGTCGGGATCGTTGAGCACATCCATAAAGGCATCGATCGCGCCCCGTCCGTCGCCCAGCGCCACATACGCCTGCCCGAGGTAAAGCTGGTAGCCCGACACCGGGCGGTCGTCGTCCTCCGCCCGGGCGATCAGCTTTTTCAGGGCCTTGACCTCGGCCGTGAAGGCGTGCGCTTCGTGGGCGATTTTGGCGTGATAGAAGAGGAGGTTCGGGTCCTCGGGCAGCCGCGCGATGAGTTGGGAGGAAAGCGCGTACGCGTCAGAAAATTGGCGCGTCCCGTAGAGCAGCAATGTCTTCGTCGCGAGCGACGGCAGGTGGTCTTTGTCCAGCGCCAGCGCACGGTCCGCGGCGGCGATCGCTTCCGCGTATTCACGGCGCTGCAAATGCAAAACCGCCTGCCCGTTCCACACCTCTGGAAGGCGCGCGTCGAGTTGCGCCGCTTCATCCAGCACCTGCTGCGCGGCGGGGAGTTCCCGCGCCGTCACCAGCCGCAGCCCCGTTTGCGCCAGGAATGTCGCCCGGTCCCGCACCGCCGCCCCGGCGAACCGCGCCCGCACCGGCTCCAGATCCGTGAGTTTCCACGCCGGCGCGCCGCCGCGTCGATAGATCATCCCCCAATGATCCACGTAACTCAGCGACCAATCCTTCGTGGCGACGAGATGCTCCAGCAGCGGTCGGTATTGGCTCGGATCGCCGAGGAAAAGCAGGGCATCGAAACGCTGCTGGCGGTCGGCCTGCCGGAAGATCGGCGGCGCGAGCACGGCCTGGGCAAAGGCGCGGGTGCGATCCGTCGGGCCGGCGCGATCTTCCGGCGGGAGCAGCTCCGGGCGGCGCGCTCGCAGCCAGTCGTAAGCCGGGCCGTTGAAATAAAGCGTCCCCGCCTCCACCGCCGCGAGCAATAGCACCGGCGACTCGAGCAGCGGATTCGCTGCCCGGAAACGTCCGCGTCCCCACCAGCCGGAAGCAGCGACCAGCAGCGCCCCGGCCACCAGCCACGGCAGCCGTCGGCGGAGGGTTTCGCGGAAAAAAAATCGAGTCATGGCAGAGTGCGGAGCGTAGCTGGAATATTTCCTTGCGCCACCCGGAGCGGTGAACTATTTACCGCCTCCCGTTTTGCACGGGTTGGTAGCTCAATGGTAGAGCAGCGCCCTTTTAAGGCGTTGGTTCCGGGTTCAAGTCCCGGCCAACCCACTCCCCGTTGGCCGCGCGCGCTCGCGATTTTGTGGAGCCGACCGCCCGCCCACGAGGCGGGCACTTTGTGGCCCTACCGAATCTTTCTGGCCACCACGACATAGTTCTTCGGATAGCCCGAGGCTTTGAATTTGCAGTGCGTCTCCAGTTTGTGAAAAAGCAACGAACCCACGGCGCTGGCCAGCTTGAGCAAGAGCATCGCCGGCATCAGGATCAACCCACCGAGCGGGTTGCCAAACGCCTCCGGCTTCCAGGGGAGATACCGAGCCATGCAATTAAACTGGTAACCGACCGTGCCAAAATAGCCTTCCAGCCAGTCGAGGCGTTCGATTTCGAATCCGGCAGCGGCGAAGAATTTCCGCAGGGCAAACGGGGTGAAACGGAACATATCGTTCTCTCCCAAATCCTCATAAAACAGCGGGCCGGTGTACAAGACCCTGCCACCGGTTTTCATCACCCGGTTGAGTTCCTTGAGCACTGGCATCGGCTCCATGTACATCATGACTTGGTTAAAGATCACGGCCTCGAACCTGCCGTCCTCCACGGGGAGGTTATTCAAGTCGCAAGCGTAGGTGTGCTGCTTGCCGTGCATCGAACCCCCCGCCTGGATATCCGCGGACTCGTACTTGGCGTGGGCAAACAAGTTCCAGTAAGGACACTCGCCTGCTCCGGCATCCAGGACCATCGCACCATTGGGCACGGACTTGGCGAAGGCACTGTTTTCCTCCAACAGGCGGTAACGAGACGAGTTGAAGGCGAGAAGACGATCGAAAAACGACATAAGTGAGTGAATGAATTCCCCGCAATCGTCAGGTCAATAACGCCAATTGTGACAAGGCTGGGCGATGGCGCTGTTCACTTCAGGGAGGCGGAATTCGACCTCGTTTGTGCCAAAGGATTCTTCGATCAGCAAGAAGTTTTTCCAGCCTTTGCCCGCCAGGGCGGAGCGCCCATTTTCTCGCGAAACCACCCGCGACATCCGGCGTTCCAGTCGGCAATCACTGCATTATTATGCTCCGCACGTTACTGATCCTCGCCACCGCCGCCCTCTTCGCCGCACTGCCTTCTCCGCGGCCCCCTCCGCCGTCACTGAACCGCGGAGGAGAAATTTGCCCCGCCCATGGGAGCGAGGTCAGCGGCCATCCTGCGGCCGTTCTACCGCGTTGCTTTCAATCGGATCATCCGCTTCCCGGTTGCGCCAACTCCCTGCCGCTTGGCCAAATAATGGGCGCCTCCGCAGCGGGTGAAGTCGGCGACGGGAATGTCGCCGCTCCTTGACGCCCTCCATTTTAGCCCGCCCCAAAAACTCGCGCGCGGGCCGGGTTGCTCAGGTTGACGGCTGGAAGCAGGCGAGGACGGCGTCGGCGGCGATGAACTGCTCCTCGCGGGTCGCCAGCGTCTTCACTTTCACCTGCGGCCATTCGTCGCCGACGAGCACGGCGATCCGCGCTCCGAGTTGCTCGGCGGTTTGGAACTGCTTGCCGATCTTGGCCGCCGTGAGCGGGAAGTCGGTGCGCTGCCCGGCGTCGCGCAGGCGCTGGACCAGCGCGAGCGCCTCGGGTCGGCGCTCTTCTTTCGCGATGACCACATAGACATCCGCCGCCCGCTCGCGCGCCAGCCAGGCATCGAGCTGCGCTTTCGCGGCGGGCGTGTCGTTGATGAGGTTCGCCAGCACCACGTCGCCCATGCCGAAGCCGAGCGCGGGCAGGTCGGTTTTGCCGTCGCTCATCAGGCTGAGCAGCTTGTCGTAGCGGCCGCCGCCGGCGAGCGCGCGTTCGTTTTTGCTGCGGTCGAAAACCTCGAAGACTACGCCCGTGTAGTAGGCCAGCCCGCGCACGATCGCGTAGTCGATTTCGACGAACCCGCCGAGCCCGCGCGCGGTGAGGTCGGCGAGGATCGGCGCGAGTTCCGCCGTGGCGGTTTTGCTCCGCATGAAATCGAGCACTTGCTGCGCGGTCAGTCCGAATTTCGCCAGCGCTGCGTCGGTTTTCTCCGGCGGGTTGCGCTCGGCCTTGTCCACGATTTGGAAGAACTCGTATTCATCCTCCGGCTGCCCGCCCGCCCGCGCGAAAAACTCCTGCCACGCAGTGCGGCTGCTCAGCCGGACGACGAAATCTTTTTCGCCCAGACCGAAGCCGCGCAGCAGGTCGATGACCACCGCGACCAGCTCGGCGTCGGCCGCCGGCGACGGTTCGCCGAGGATGTCGCAGTTGAGCTGGTAGAACTCGCGCAGCCGCCCGCGCTGCTGCTTTTCGTAGCGGAAAAACTGCGGCACGCAGAACCACTTCAGCGGCTTTTTGAAATCGCGCTCCCGCGCCGCGACCATGCGGGCAAGGGTGGGCGTCATCTCCGGGCGCAGGGCGACGTGGCGCTCGCCTTTGTCGGTGAAATCGAAGAGCTGGCCGACGAGTTCGCCGCCACTCTTTTTTTTGTAGAGTTCGATCGGCTCCAGCACCGGTCCGTCGAATTCCACAAAACCGTAGCGGCGGGCGACGCTGCGCCAGGTTTCGAGGATGTAGTTTCGGCGCGCGCAGTCGTCGGGATAGAAGTCGCGGAAGCCAGGGAGCAATTGCATCGCGGGAGAAAAGCGGAAGCGCCGCGGGTTGGTAAAGCCGCTTCTCGCCGCCGGCTCAAGGCTGGCGCGGGGGCGGGGACGGGTGCGCATTTCCTGAGAGGGCATCGAAAAAGTCGATGGCCGCAATTTCTTCCTCTTCCTCTTAATCTTTCAGCGGGGGAATGGAGGAAGATTTAAGCGGAAGCGGAAGAGGAGGAGACAGGCCGCAGCCGATTTAGACGTTATCTAAAATCCGCCGAGGGTGCGCAGCCGCTGGGCGGAGGCGGGTTGGGCGGTGCCGAGTTCCTGGGCGAAGAGCGAGACGCGGAACTCTTCGAGCATCCAGCGAAAGGCCTCGCGGTTGGCGGCGGGCACGCGGGTTTCCCATTGGGCGAAAGGGGTGAGCTGCTTCGCTTTCTCGGCGTCCTTTGCGGGGCTGACGTCGGCGCGCTCGGCGCGGATCTGGATGGCGCGGAGGTAGCGGTGGAGATGGGGCCGTTGCGCGTGCGGCGTGCGGGCGAGGAAGTCGGCGGGGAGGAGCCGCTGGAGATCGTGATCGAGAGCGGCGTAGCGTTTCGGCGAGGCGAGGATTTTCTGCCGGAGGTCGAGGAGCTGCTTGGTGGTTTCGCCGAGTTGATAAGTCAGCGCGGGGAGTTCGCGCCGGGCGGAGTCGAGCATCGCCACGAAGCGCGCCTCGCTGAGCGGGAAGACGGGGCGGAGCTGGAGGACGTGATCGAGCAGGTGCTGATACGCGGACTGCTGGAGCACTTCGGGCGTGGTGTGGGCGGCGGCGGGCGACTGAAGTTTTGCACTCATCTGCTGGAGCGCGGAGTGGAAACTGGCGGCCTGCTTCGGAGTGCCGGGGAGGTGGCGCGCGAGGCTGGCGAGTTCTTTCCACAACCGGGCGAGATCGCGGGCGAAGACGAGTTCGCCGAGCCGCCGCACGGCGGCGGGCGCGGCGGTTTCCGCTTCGTCGCGTTTGCGGAAAAGGCGCACGTCCACCTCGGCATCGCGCAACACGAGGCCGGGATATGCGAGCAGCGGTGCGCCGCCGACTTCCTCCACGACCACCGACTCCGGCAGATCGTCGAACGACCACGCGCTGATCGCCCGCCGCTCCCAGTGCCGGGCCGCTTTCTCCCAGCCGTCGGAGCGCACATCGCGCGCCTCCACCTGCGCGTGAATCGCGGCGAGATCGCGTCCCGCGGCCACGGTTTTGTTGCCGCGATCCACGACCTCCACGCGTGGCTGCAAGTGCGCGGGCAGACTTTGCGCCGGCCAGTCCGCGGCGCGCACGGGCACGCGATATTTCCGCGTAAGGAACTCCGCGAGCGCGGTCAGAAAATCCGCGCGGCCCGGCTGAAACTCGGCGGCGATCTCGCGGATTTTCGGCTCCAGCGGCATGAGGGGCTTGCGCACGGTTTTTGGGAGCGCGCGGAGGAGCACGGCGATCTGCTCCTCGCGTAGGCCGGGCACCATCCACAGGAGCTGGCCGGTGGTGAGTTGGCTGGCGACGGGCAGCGGCACGCGCACGGTCACGCCGTCGGTGTCGTCGCCGGGCGTGTAGGCGTAGGTCACGGGCAGGGCGGTGTGGCCGAGCGAGACGGCGTCGGGAAAAAGCGCGCGGTCGTAGGTGGCGTCGTCGTCGCCGATGAGGTCGGCCTCGGTGGCGCAAAGGAAATCCGGGTCGCGAGTGAGGTACTCGCGGACGAGGCGGTTGAGATCGTGGACCGACGAGACGCCGGTGATGCGCGCGGCGTAAAACTGGTAGAGCGATTCCTCCAGATCATGCGCCCGTCGGCTGCGCACGCGGGTCAGCGCGGTCTCGATCTTGTCGCGCACTTTCCCGTTTTCGACAAAGAACCGGTGCGGCAGCCGCGCCTCCTCGGCCACCAGCGCGCCGCGGATGAATAGCTCCGTCGCCTTCACCGGATCGATGCGCCCGAAGTCCACCAGCCGCCGCACGACCTCCAAGCCGCTCACCAGCACGCGCTCCAGCACCAGCACGCGCCCGGCTTTCGCGCTCCAGTGCGGCTCGGTGTAGCGGAAATTGCAAAGGTGCGCGCCCAGTTCGATGACCCACTCCGGGTTGATTCCCGCGACGGTGCGCGCGAAAAGCTGCGACGTCTCCACGACCTCACCCGCGACGATCCACAGCGGCTGCTTGCTCTTGTCGTCGGGCTTCGCCGCGGGGCTGTTCTTGCGCGGCTTTTCGCGGCGTTCGTAGAGATTCGATCCGGGAAAAAGCGTGGTCAGCCGGTCGCCCGAAGCCTTGTAGGCATTGCGCTCCTGCCGCAGCGCGATCTGCCCGAGCAGGCCGGTGAGGATGGCGCGGTGGATCGCGGGGTAGCTGGCGTCCGCGCGCTTGCCCGCAGCAGGCGCGTCGTCTTCCACGGCGTCGGCGAGCTGGCGGAAAATGTCGCGCCATTCGCGCATGCGCGACGCGGAGAGAAAGTTCGCTTTGCAGAAACGGCGGAGCGCGTTGCCGCTGCCCTTTGTTTCCGCCTCCGGCGCCGCGCGCCAGATATTGAGCAGCGTCAGGAAATCCGAATCGGGATCGGCGAACGCGCGATGCGCGGCGGCGGCGGCTTCCTTTTGGTCCTCCGGCCGCTCGCGCGGATCGGGCACGCTCAGCCCGGCGGCGATGATGAGCATCTCGGGCAGCGCCTTTTCCACGCGAGCCTGGAGCAGCATGCGGCCGAGCGTCGGGTCGATGGGCAGGCGCGCGAGTTCGTGGCCGAGCGGGGTGAGTTCATTGGCGTCGTTGAGCGCGCCGAGTTCGTGCAGGAGCTGGTAGCCGGCGCGGACGGCGGCGGAGACCGGCGGATCGATGAATGGAAACGTCTCGATGTCGCCGAGCTGGAAGGCCTTCATCCGCAGGATGACTTCCGCGAGATTCGCGCGCTGGATTTCCGGCTGGGTGAAACGCGGGCGCTTTTCAAAATCATCCTGCGCGTAAAGCCGGATGCACGTCCCGTCCTGCACGCGGCCCGCGCGACCGGCGCGCTGATTGGCGCTGCTTTGCGCAACGTCCTCGACCGGCAGGCGCTTGGTGCGCGTGCGCGGATTGTAGCGGCTCAGGCGCGAAAGCCCGGCGTCGATCACGTAGCGGACGCGCGGCAGCGTGATGGAAGTCTCCGCGATATTCGTGGCCACGATCACCCGCCGACGCGGCCCCGGCGCGAAGATGCGCTGCTGCTCGGCGGCGGGCATGCGCCCGAAAAGCCCGATCACCTCGATGCCGGAGCCGAGGCTGCCTTCGAGCAAGTCGCGGGTGTCGCGAATGTCGCGCTCGGTCGGCATGAAGACGAGCACGTCGCCGGCGTCCGACTCAATCAGCGCATCCTCCGTCGCCCGCACCGCGGCCTCAATGTGCGTGAATTCTTCGTCGGTGGAAAACGACTCCACGGGCGCGTAGCGGATTTCCACGGGCCAGAGCCGCCCCGAGACCTCGATGATCGGCGCACCGCCAAACGCTTTGGAAAACGCCGCCGTGTCGATGGTCGCCGACGTGATGATGAGCTTCAGGTCGCCACGTTTCCGCAGCAGTCCCTGGAGGTAGCCGAGGAGGAAGTCGATGTTCAGCGAACGCTCGTGGGCTTCATCGAGAATGAGCGCGGAGTAGGCGCGGAGCAGGGGATCGGACTGGATCTCGGCGAGCAGAATGCCGTCGGTCATGAACTTGATCCGCGTGTCGCGCCCGGTGTCGTCGTTGAAGCGCATCTTGCAGCCGACCTCGCGGCCCCACGTCACACCCAGCTCCTCGGCGACGCGCCGCGACACACTTAGCGCCGCGACCCGCCGCGGCTGGGTGCAGCCGATTTTCCCGCGCTCGGCCAGTCCCGCATCGAGGCACATTTTCGGGAGCTGCGTCGTCTTTCCCGACCCCGTCTCTCCTGCGACGACGACCACCTGACTCGCCCGCAACGCCGCGATGATCTCCGCGCGCCGGGCGCTGATCGGGAGGTCTTCCGGGTAGAGGATGGTGGACATGCGTGGTGAAAAAGTGGCCGACACGCTACACGCCCGCCGCGTGCGCTGCCGATGATTTCCGTCTTGCTGCACTCCGCGCCGTGATTACCGTCAAAGTGCTTTTCCACTGATGAAAAAACTCACCTCCCTCGCCGTTCTCCTCGCCCTTTTCAGCCCCGCGGCCGTGCGCGCCGCAGAGGGAGGAATCCGCGCCGCCGTGGTCATGCAATCCACCAGCGCGGAAATGCGGACAGTGAGTCCGGTCCGCTCAGTCGGCCGGGAGAGCCTCGTGCCCGGCGTCGTTTACGAAGTAACCAGCAAAGACGGCGCGCCTGTCGAATTGAAGATTGATGCCAATCGTGTTGCCGTGGCGCCTCCCGGCACGGTGCGTGTCCGCGACTGCACGGCGGCGGAGTTGAGCCAGGCTCAGGCGAAATTCAACGCTTTGAAACCCGACGCTCAGCGTGACGCCAAAAAGAAAATTGCGGACGCCCGGTCCAGCGCTGCATGTGCGACTGGTCCAAAAGTGCAGGCCAGCGCGCAGAAAAATTACGCAGCGCAGACCAATGCCATGAAAGAGCAAAAAGAGGCGCTCCTGAAGGAAGCGCTCGCTTGGGCCTCGGCGAGCTGAGGGCGGGTGCTGGGGAAGGGTTCCGCGGTCTTCTTCCGGATTTCCAATCGTGAGTTTTTGTCGGTTGGTTTCTGCCCGCTGGTCAGGGAATGGGTCAGAAAGGCGCAGATTTGGTGGTGTGATTTGCGGGAGATCAAACTGATTGACAGTGATTTAGAGCGGAATCTTGCACCAAAGCCGGGTGGCGGAAGTCGACCGGCGAGACTGCGGTGACCCCGGCAAAAAAGGCCTATCTTTTCCCAGAAACCCGGCATTGACGAGCCGACCGAGTCCCCCTAGCGTTGCAGTCCGCTAGACCAAGACCTTTCAACTTCAACCAACCAAGAAACACCACCATGCCAGAAGTTATCGTTCGCAAAGGAGAGCCGATCGACCGCGCTCTCAAACGCCTCAAGAGCAAACTCGACACCGAAGGAATCATGGACGAAATCCGCCGCCTCCGGGCTTTCGAGACGCCGACCCAGCGCACCAAGCGCAAAGCCAAGGCCAACGCCAAGCGCGCGAAAGCGAAATTTCGCTTCAGCCCGACTTAGGCACCTGCCGGACTCCGCGTCCGCGAATTTTCAAACAGCCAGCCCGCACCGGGCTGGCTGTTTTGTTTTGTAGTGACCGCCGCTCACTACTGCGCGCACTCGCAGATCACGCGGAAACCCACATCATTCGATGAGTAGTCGGGCAGGTTGAAATTGCGCGCGCTCGTCCGGAGGTTGCCGGGGCGCGATTTCCAACTGCCACCGCGATAGATCCGCTTCATTCCAGCCGCCGGGCCGCGCGGGTTCGTGCGCTCCTTGCCTTTGTAGGCTTCGAAAAACTCCGCGCACCACTCGAAGACGTTGCCCGCGAGATCTTCGATGCCGAACGGACTCTTGCCGCGCGGATAGCTTCCGACCGGTGATGTTTCGGAAAATCCATCGTCGATCACCGGATCGCTCCAGGCGAAGGTCGTCCGGCTGTCCGCAAAGTTCGCGTAGTGACCTTGGTCGAGGTTTCCGCCCCACGGGAAAACGAGATTTTCCGCACCACGCGCCGCGTACTCCCACTCGGCTTCGGTCGGCAGACGATAGTGTTTTTCTTCTCTTGCGGAGAGCCATTGGCAAAATTTTTCGGCCTCGCGGCTGTTCACATAGACCACTGGATGCCGGTCGTCGGCCCATGGCGCGCGCTTGTTGCGGTGGTTCGGATCGAACTGCTCATACTGCGCGTTCGTGACCGGATGCCGCGCCATGTGGAAGCAACGCAGGGTCACCGGCGTGACGGGCCGCTCGTGCTCGGCGGCGTCCGGCGAGTCGCTCCCTTGGAGGAATTGCCCGGACGAAACCAGCAGCATTTCCATCGCGATGGCGTTGGTGAAACTTGGATGCTTTTGCCGCTCCTGCGCCGCTCCGAGAGGCGATATGACCGGCTTGGATACCTTGCGCGGTGCCATCACTGGCTTCGGTGCGGGCTTCGGTGCCGCGATCACGGCGGGTGCTTTCACCACCGGTGCGGCGGTGCGGGCTGCGGGTTTGCCCACCCCGACCGCGACCGGTGCCGCCCCGCTGGCTTCCTCTAGATATTCGTCGATCAAATCCTCCGCCTGACCGCCCGTGAGCCCGAGGCTTTCGCCCATGTTGCACATCGCATCGCGCTGGTCGTCCGTCATTTCACCACCATCGAGGCAGAGCTTCGACAGGCGCAGCATCCGCCGAAACTCCGAAAATGGGTCCCGCTCGTCCGCCGCAGCGCTGCACACCGGCGGCGCCACAGCGACCGACGCGGGTTCCGGAACGACCACTGGCGGCGGCGCGGCCACCACCCGCTCGGCACCGAGGATGGCCAATTCCGCATCGATCGCCGTCCGCATTTCATCCACGGCCAACCCCAGCCCGACCCCGCGTTCATAGAGCCGTTGCTCTTCCTCCGCGCTCAGCTTTTTGTCGCCGAGCACGAAAGACAGCAGCTTCTTGAATTCGCCCATCGCCTCCGCCACCACTTGCACATGGAGTTGCTGATCGACCAGCGCACGGGCCGCCGGGTCCAGCAGTTTGGTGCGCGCCTCGGCGAGAAACGCGGGCGCTTCATCCAGCCCACCGCGCAGCAACTGCGAAACCGGATTACTGGGTTGATTCTTCAGCGGCAGCTTTTTCTGCCACCACACGAGGAGTTGCCGGCAATTGTCCTCGATCTGCTCCGCGTTCGGATTCGACTGATACGACAGGCACAGCCGGTCGTAGAGATTGTCCGAATTGTAATTCTTCCAACCGTCCCAGCGGGTGGGATTGTCGGGGAGCGGATTGGGTAAAGCCACGCGCTAGGTGAGGATTCGCGCTCTGCCGGATTAGACCACGTTGATTTGCAGCAGGTCCGCCGTCGCCGTCTCGAGCTCGCTTTCCGAAAGCCCGGTATTCCGCGCGATCTGCACGCGGTTTTGCCGGCCGTAGGCATCGACGATGACTTCGAGCACTTGGTTTTCGTTGTAGGTGTAGGTTAGCTCGACCGGCGAGCCTTTGGGCAGGAACGGCGGCAACTCGATGTCGCAAATACCGAGCGGCGTACACTCGCCCGGCACCGTGCTTTCACCCTCTACCACCCGCACGATCGCGTTCTTCATGTTCGCCTTCGCCGTGCCAAAGGAATTCTTCATCTCCGCGGGCACCGGTGTCATTTTGCGAATCATCGGAAAAACGTATTCCTCCACCTTGCTGTCATCCCACAGCACCACGCCCAGCGTGTGCGTGGTGATGTTCGTCACCCGGATCAGCGAGCCGTCCTCGGCGGAAAATTGGTCGCGCACCTCCTGCGAAAGCACGCGCTCGCCGGAGCTGTCTTCTTCGCCGAGGAGCGAGAGCACCGCCTGCACGGCCGCGCCAATCGCCACCGCTTCGTCCGGACTCACGTCGTCGGCGATGGGCACACTCGCCATCCCGCTGATCATCTCGCGGACCGACGGCATGCGGCTCAAGCCGCCCGTCAGCAGGATGCGATCGATCTGATCCCAACCCAGCCCGGCCTCCTGCATCACGATTTCGCAGATCGTCTTGCACTTTTCCAGCAGGTGCCGGCACCGATGCTCAAAGTCCTCGCGCGTCAGCTCCAGCTTGACGCTCTTGCCCGCATAGCTGTGCACGATGGTTGTCCGCATCCGGCTGGAGAGCTGGATCTTGGCGGTCAGCGCGCGGTTATAAAGGTCTTGGTAGCTCTGCAGATCGAGGAGCGGATTTTCGCCATGCGCCTTGTCGAATTCCTCCGCCACCCAATTCACGATCACGTCGTCCCAATCCTTGCCGCCGAGCCGGTGGTCGCCGTTGCTCGCGACCATGCGGATGTGGTTGTCCTCGATCCTCATGATCGTCACGTCGAACGTGCCGCCGCCGAGATCGAAAACGAAAACCGTCTGATTCGAGTCGAGCTTGTCCAGGCCATAGGCGAGCGCCGCCGAGGTCGGCTCGTTGATGACATTGAGCACGTTCAGCCCCGCGAGCTGGCCCGCGTGTAGCGTCGCCGTGCGCTCGGCGTCATTGAAGTACGCCGGCACCGTGATCACCGCATCCGTCACCGGCTCGCCGAGATATTTCTCCGCGTCGTTTTTCAGCTTCTTGATGATCAGCGCCGACAGCTCCTCCGCCGAATACTGCTTACTGTTAAACTCCCGGTGAAAGTGGACCTTGTTCTTGCCCATCTCCCGTTTCACGAAATCCACGATCTTCTCCGGCTCGGCGACCGCGTTCTGTTTCGCCATCGTGCCCACGATCGCGCTCGTGCCGTCGAAAAGGATCACCGACGGCGTGATGCGCTCGCTCTCCGCGTTCGGGATGATCTGAGGTTTGCCATAGGCGTCGATGTGCGCAACCGCGCAAAAGGTCGTGCCGAGATCGATGCCCACCGCTTTGCGCGTGGCGGGCGCGGGAGCCGGTTCGGTCATGGTGGCGGCGGAGGAGTTTCCGGGTGTGGCGAATGCGAGGTTCATAGGAAAATCGGTGCTTGGGCTATTTTTCAGAGGCTGCGGTGCCGGCGGCTACGCGGGCGGATTCCTTCCATTTGCGGATCACGACCTCCTCCGCACGGAAGACGCGTCCCTTCCACGTGAACCCGGGTTTCAGCGACCGCACGATCTCGCCGTCCTGCTCCGGTAGGTCGGCATCCTCGATGCGCAACGCCCGCTGCGTGACCTTGTCCAGGCGGCCCTCCCCCGGCGGCAGCAGGCTCACCTCGAGGCGCGCCAGCACCTCAATGAGAAATTCGCAGTTGTGCGCGACGTTGGTCTCCAGCGTTTTCAGTCGCTCGAAAAATTCGGAAAATATTCCGCCGCAGACCTCGCCGACGTCGCCCGCGGCTTGCTCCAGTTGCCGGTGGATTTTGGAAAAATCGTCGTGGAGGGAAATGAGGTCGCGAATGATCGGCTTGTGCAGGGCTTCGAGGAGAAAGCCGTCCTTATAGCCCTTCAGTTCCTCGTGCAGCGCCGCGAACATCTTTTGATTCACCCCGCTTTTTTGGTCGAGGAGCGACCGCAGACTCTCCGTAATTTCCGGGAGCGATCCCGCCGGGGTCGCCACGGCTTCGGTCCGCAGTTCCAGCTTCTCGCCGATCTTCTGGAGCAGCGCATTGTTTTCCCCCGCCGCCCGCGCCGCCGCTTGGATGCCGAGCAAAATCGGGCGCAGCATCTGTGGCAGACTTTCTTTTAGCGACGCCTCATTCGCCTGTTCCGCGCGCGATTTCTCCCCCCGCGACCGCGCCGCTGGAGCGTGGCGATCCTCGATTTGCTTCTCCGCCTCCTCGAATAATCCCCGGAGTTGGGAATCGAAATCGATGTCCTGAATTTGATCTTGGTCGGGCATTGCCCAGTCGTCTCAGCGAAATCCACGCCAGCCACGGCAGAGATTTCCCCCAACACGACCTCCGTCATCCTGAGCGCAGCGGAGCGGAGTCGAAGGACCTCGAACTATTCTCAGGCGGCGGCGGGCGAAAGAACCACCATCCCCCGTTTCGTTACGCCCCGTAGAAGCCCCGCACCGCCGTCGCCAGCCCCGGGATGTCGAACTCCTTCGCCTCCACATCCACCGCCAGTCCGAGATCCCGCATCGTCTGCGAGGTGATCGGCCCGATGGACGCCGTCTTCAGCCCGGCGGGCAGCGGCAGTTTGAGGGCGAGGAAATTTTCCACCGTGGAGGAACTCGTGAACGTGATCAGGTCCGCGCCTTCCTCGCGGAACCGCGCGATCCCCCCGCTCACGTCCTCCGTCTCCGGCACGGTGCGGTAGGCGATCGCCTCGTCCACGATCGCCCCGAGCTTCGTCAGCGCCAGCGGCAAGACATCGCGCGCCTGCTCGGGGCGCACGAGGAGGATGCGCAGATTTTCGACGGTACATTCTTTCTGAAACGCCTTCACCACCGACTCGGCCACGTATTCTTCCGGCTGCAAATCCACATGCAGATGAAACTCCCGCACCCGCGCCGCCGTCGCCGGCCCGATCGCCGCGATGCGCACCCCGCCGATCTCCCGCGCGTCGTTGAAGATTTTGTAAAACATCTCGAAGAACGCGGTCACGCCATTCGGGCTCGTGAAGACCAGCCAGTCATAAGTGTGCGCGTCCTGCACGAGCTGGCCGAACTCGAACAATTCCTTCGGCGGCTCGATGCGGATCGTCGGCAGCTCGAAAACATCCGCGCCCAGCGCCCGTAGCGCCCCGCTCAGTACGCCCGCCTGCTGCCGCGTCCGCGTGACCACGATGCGCTTGCCGAAAAGGGGCCGCGTCTCAAACCAGTTCAGCTTTTCCCGCAGCCCCACGACGTCGCCAAACACCGCCACCGCCGGCGCCTTGAACCCCGCCGCCTCCACCTTCGCCGCGATGTCCCCCAGCGTCCCGCGCAGCGTTTGCTGCCGCCCCGTCGTCCCCCAGCGCACCAGCGCCACCGGCAGCGCCTTGGGCGCCCCGTGCTCCTGCAGTTTCGCCGTGATCGCCCCGATCCGCTCGACGCCCATCAGCATCACCTTCGTCCCCGGCGTCGCCGCGAGTTGGGCGAAATCGAGCGCGCTTTCCGTCTTCGCCGGGTCCTCGTGTCCGGTGAAAATCGTGAGCTGTGCCGCGTGGTCGCGATGCGTCACCGGGATGCCCGCGTAAGCCGGTGCCGCCAGTGCCGAGCTGACCCCCGGCACGATCTCAAATTTCAGCTTCGCCTTCACCAGCGCCTCCGCCTCCTCGCCGCCGCGCCCGAAGAGAAACGGATCGCCCCCCTTCAGCCGCAGCACCCGCTTCCCTGCGCGCGTCTTTTCCACCAGCCGATCCTCGATCTCCTCCTGCCGCAGCGTATGCGCCCCGGCCTTTTTCCCCGCGTAAATGATCTCCGCGTCCGCCCGCGCCCAGCGCAGGATTTCCGGGTTGCACAGGTAGTCATAGACGATCACCTCCGCCTGCTCCACCAGCTCCTTCACCCGCAGCGTCACCAGCCCCAAATCCCCCGGCCCCGCTCCAGCGAGATGGCAGATTCCTTGATTTTTCGGCGTGGTCTTTTTCATAAAATGGGCTGCACACTAAACGGGCCACTCACGCCCGCCAAGTCATCGCGCACAATTCCGCGTTCATCGGGCAGATCGCGTGACTACATGCCCCGTCCGGTCATTGGCCGCTATCATGGCCGGTCCCACAGTAGGAAAATCCCCGTTCTCCCGAAATCCGGCCACTCGAATGGCCGGTCGAATGGCCGCACCTGCTCGCGGCCCCGCTCCGTCGAGATGGCATTGCGTGGAAGTCTCGCGCGCGGGACGCCTCCGCGGAGCGGCACACTCCTGGGTGCCGCACCCCACTCGTGCACCGCGCCCAATCTTTCCCTCAGCAGACCGGCACGGCTGGCGCGGCCCGTGCGCGGTGGGGAGAAGGCGGATGCTGGAAGCGAGGGAAAGTGAAGGGGCAGTCTGTGATCATGCTCCCTATTGCCATCCTCCCGTTAGGTTTCTCACACACCACCAAGAGGCTCACCCTGCGAGCGCCGCATCAATCATTGCGCGGCGCTCGGTGGGCTGGGTCCAGCGCCATTGGTGCGCGGGGTCGAGCGCGGCGATGGGGTCGAAGTAGAGGAACTGCTTGCCCGGTTTGACGCTCGGACTTTCAAAGACGCTGATGCCGCTCGCGCGGTCGTAGCGCTCGGCGCTGTGGACGTCGCGTTTGCCGCCGCCGCCGGGGGTGTCGAGGACAAAGGCAGGCGTGTTGAAACCGGCGGTCGCGCCGCGGACGTGTTTCTCGAGGTGCTGCGCGGTGGCGAGTGAGGTCCGGAGGTCCTCCACGCCGGGGACCATGTCGTGCACGTAGATGTAATAGGCGTGGATGTTCACGTAGCTGAGGCGGCGAACGAGCTGCGTCATGGTGGTGGCGTCGTCATTGACGGTGCGCTGGAGGACGCCCTGGCTGCGGACGTGGATGCCGCGCTCGGTGAGGAGGTCCATGGCGTCGCGCGTGATGGCAGTGATCTCGTTCGGGTGATTGAAATGCGTGTGGACGACCACGTCTTTGTGCAAGCGCCGGCCCAGCTCGACGACCCGGGTGAGGGCGTCGGTCCAGGCGTGGTCGCTGAGGATTTTCTGCGGCTGCACGCACAGGCCTTTGGTGGCGTAGCGCAGGCGGCGGATGTTCGGCATTTGCAAAAGGCGCTCGCCGATGAGCTGGAGATGCCCGGCGCTGAGGTTGTAGCTGTCGCCGCCGGAGATGACGATGTCCTCGAGGTCGGGCTGGCTGGCGATGTAGGCGAAGGCTTGCTCCCAGCGCGCGAGGTTGGCGGTGAGCTTCATCTTTTCCACGGCGTCGGTATCGCTGCCGACGGCGTAGCTACGGGTGCAGAAGCGGCAATAGACGGGGCAGGAATCCTGCGGGAGAAAGAGCGCCTTGTCGCGGTAGCGGTGGGTCAGGCCGGGGACAGGCGAGTCTTCGCGCTCGTTGAGCGAGTCGTAGCGCAGCATCGGGTGATCGGGCTGCTGCTGGGTGCGGAGGGGGAGAAATTGCGTGCGGATCGGGTCAGTCTCGGGCGCGCGCCAGTCGATGAGCGCGAGGAGGTAGGGCGAGATACGCAGGGCCATCGGCGCATTTTTGACGCCGGCCTCGAGGTCGTCATAGAAGCTGGCGGGCACAAGGTCCGCGAGGGTTTCGCGGAGTTGGCGGGAGTTGGTGACGGTGTGGCGGTTTTGGAAAGTGTGGGTGCGGAATTCGTCGGCGGAGACGTGGGCGTAGGCGGGAATCGCGCGCCAGAAATCATCGCTGCGGAGATCGCGATGATCGGGCGCGGAGGCGAGGGCGGGCGGGTCAACGTGGGCGGTGTCGGTGAACATGGTGCGTGTTTCGGTTGGTTGGTTTTCGGAAAGGAGATCGCTCGGCGCGGCTCACGCGGCCTTGCGTTTCGCCGGGCGGGCGGTGGAACGGCGCGGGGCTTTCTCCGCGGCCATGGCGGCGAGCACATCGGCGAGCGTGCGGCGGGCGAGGGCGGCTTCGAGGGCGGACTGCGCGGAGGCAAAGACCTCGGCGAGCACGCGCTCGATCCCGGCGCCGACGGGGCAGCATTTGTTCGGCTGCTGCGGATGCTGGGAGAAGGGCACGCCCGTTTCGACCGCGCGATAGATGACATCGAGCCGGATGTCCTCCGGCGCAGCGACGAGCGTCGCGCCGCCACAGGAGCCTTTCTGCGTCGTGATCAACCCCGCGTGCCGGAGCCGCGTGAGCAGGCGGCGGATGATGACCGGATTGGTATTCACGCTGCCGGCCAGCAAGTCCGAGCAAACTCCGCCGCTCTCGCGCTTAAGAGCCAGCACGGCGAGCACATGAACGGCAAAGGCAAAACGGCAACTGGAGGCCATGGAGTGGGGGTTATGTAACTTTTTTGGTTACAGATTGTCAAATGCTGTCTGCGAGATGGTCGGCGACGAGCTGCTCCAGCGCGATCCGGTCCGTTTCGCCAAACGCCCCGACGCTGTAGCTGTCGATGTCGAGCACGCCGGTCACACGGCCGTCTCGCGCACGGACCGGCACGACGATCTCCGACAAATCGCGCGGGTCGCAGGCGATGTAGTTCTCGCCGAGTTCGCGGACATCGCGGACGACCACCGTTTTTCCCGAAAGTGCCGCCGCGCCGCACGCGCCGTGCAGACCGATGGGCGAGCACGCCGGCTTGTCGCGCCGCGGGCCGAGCGTCATCTCGCCCTCGCCCAGCAGATAAAACCCGACCCACGAAACCGGCCGGTGCTCCCCGAATTCCTCCCAAAGCGCGTCCACGATGATCTGCATGCGCGCCTCGCCCGGCACAGCCGGCGGAATCGCCGCGCCGATGGCGGCAGCAGCGCGGGCGTAGCGCCAGGCGAGTTCGTCGTTCATGGGTGCGTTGGAATGTTCAGTATTCAGTGCTTAGAATCCAGTGCAGGACTGAACACCGAATACGGAACACTCTTCCCACCAATGCACGCCCGCCCGCAAACGCTGCCGCACAAGCCCCGCCCGGCGTTGTGCAACCCGCGGTGAGATGCGCGCCCGGCCTGGGAACACACTAATTTTCAGTCACCAACATTTTCATCCATGAGCACCAGCATCCACCGCCTCGACCTCGCGCCCTACGGCATCACCCTCGAAAACGTCCACCGCAACCTCTCGCACGCCGTTCTCTACGAGCACGCCATCCGCTTCGAGCCGCGGTCCTCCATCGCCGACTCCGGCGCGCTGTGCGCTTACTCCGGCGCAAAGACCGGCCGCTCGCCGCAGGACAAGCGCGTGGTCAAACATCCCGCCTCGGAAAACGACGTGTGGTGGGGGTCGGTGAATTTCCCGATGGACGAGCGCGGCTTCCAGGTGAACCGCGAGCGCGCCATCGACTACCTCAACACCCGCGAGCGGCTCTACGTGGTGGACGGCTTCGCCGGCTGGCATCCGCAGCACCGGCGGAAAATCCGCGTCATCTGCGCGCGGCCGTATCACGCGCTCTTCATGCACATCATGCTCATCCGCCCCACCGAGGAGGAACTGGCGAGCTTCGGCGAACCCGATTACGTGATCTTCAACGCGGGCCGTTTCCCCGCAAACCGCCTCACCGAAGGCATGACCTCGAAGACCTCCATCGACCTGTCATTTGAGGAAAGGCAGATGGTCATCCTCGGCACCGAATACGCCGGCGAAATGAAGAAGGGCGTCTTCACCATCATGAACTACCTCATGCCGAAGCAGGGTCTGCTCTCCATGCACTGCTCGGCCACCGCCGACGCGCAGCAGGAACATTCGTCCGTGCTTTTCGGCCTCTCCGGCACGGGCAAGACCACGCTTTCCGCCGACCCGAAACGCCGGCTCATCGGCGACGACGAACACGTCTGGGGCGACGACGGCATCTTCAATATCGAGGGCGGCTGCTACGCCAAAGCCATCGACCTCACGCCGGAAAACGAGCCCGACATTTTCCACGCGCTCCGCTTCGGTAGCGTGCTGGAAAACGTGGTCTTCGACGACGAGGGCCACCACGTCGATTTCCACGACACCAGCATCACGCAAAATACGCGTGGCGCGTATCCCATCGAGTTCATCAAGAACGCCAAGGTGCCGTGTGTCGCCGGCCATCCGACGGACATCATCTTCCTGACGTGCGATGCCTTTGGCGTGCTGCCGCCGGTCTCGAAGCTCACCACCGAGCAGGCCGTGTATCACTTCATCTCCGGCTACACCGCGAAAGTCGCCGGCACCGAAATGGGCGTGACCGAGCCGTCGGCGACCTTCAGTGCCTGCTTCGGCGCGCCCTTTCTCGTCTGGCATCCGGCGAAATACGCCGAGCTGCTCGCGGAGAAAATGCGCGAACACAAAGTCAACGTGTGGCTGATCAACACCGGCTGGAGCGGCGGCAGCCACGGCATCGGCGCGCGCATCAAACTCAAGTTCACCCGCGCGATCATCGACGCCATCCACGCCGGCACCCTCGCCAGCGCGCCCACGCAGCCCGACCCGGTCTTCGGCATCCACGTCGTCACCGAGGTCCCGCACGTGCCCGCGGAAATCCTCATCCCCGAGCACACCTGGGCCGACAAATCCGCCTTCGCCTCGACCGCGCGCAAGCTCGCCGGGCTCTTCGTCACGAACTTCAAGAAGTTTGAGTCGGGAGTCACCGCGGAGGTCCAGGCCGCCGGGCCGAAGGCGTAGCAGCACTGGAGCACCCGCTGCTGGCAACGAGTCGCGCGCACTCGCAGCCGCGTGCCAGGAACTGCACGCCAAGGAACGCGGGCGACTCCAGCGACTGCCTTCTGCGGCGAAACGACTCTGACAGATGGCGCCGGGTCGAGCTTCCATACATGCCGTGCCGCTGAGGGAACTCAAACATCCGCATCAAGTCACTGCCTGGCTCCACGATCGGGGTCGGCGGCTGGCGGAACCTGGGTCCATGATCCTGATCGGATCTGCGGGACGGTTGTGGCATGTCGCCGAGATCGGACGGGACGATCCGCTGCCTGAAAAAAGCATGGACGTAGATCCCGTGACCGACTGCGAAGCCGTTGCTGAACTCGCCAACGACGCGCTCATCGGCAGCGAGTTCGAGCGCGCCCACGGCTGGCAGGTAAACCTCATGCCCCGCATGGTTCTTGACCAACTTCCGACTGGATGGCGCGAGCGCAGCGCATTGGCCGAATACAGGCACCTGACGCTGATCGTTCCATCCGCCGCCGATCTTCTGGCTCCCAAACTGCGGCGCGGCGAATCGCGCGATCTCCGCGAGGACGCCGTCGGGCGTGCAGTCGGGCTGCGGGATGACTTCGTTCGCGCGCGGCAAGCCGTGCTCGCCATGGGTGAGGGTGCCGCTCTTTTCCAAGAACGACGCGCCGCGCAGCACGACGTTCGCGAACTTCGCGGTCTCTGACATGAAAATTTCCTGCACGACGAGGAAATCGAGCGGGATCGGTGCTGTTTACGCGTGCAGCGCCTCCAGCACCGCCTCGGGGTGGCGTTCGGCGATGCGGAGTAGAGCGCGGGCGGTGCCTTCGGGGCGGCGGTGGCCTTGCTCCCAGTTTTGCAGGGTGCGGGGGCTGATGCCGATGAGCGCGGCGAATTCACTCTGGCTGAGGGCGAGTTTTTCCCGGACTGCCTTCGCATCAGGCCAGTGAAGTTTGGTCTTGCGCGAAGGCTTGGTTTTTCCGCGCAGGATGGCACTGCCTTCCTTGAGGCTGGTGACGAGTTGCTGGAAGAGTTCGTCTTTCATTTGTATTCGGTTTGGATGATGGATTTGAGGACTTTGAGTTGAGCGGGCGTGAGGTCTTCCTGCTCGTTTTTCGGATAGGCGAGGAGAAAGAGAATCGTACTGCCGGGCACATGCCAGTAGTAGATGACGCGCAAGCCGCCCCGTTTGCCACGACCGGAACCCGCCCAGCGGATTTTGCGAAGTCCGCCGGAGCCGCGGATGAGGTCGCCCCGTTCGGGATTGCCCATCAGCACCCATTGCAACGCATTCAACTCGTCATCCGACAACAGCCCGGTGATCTGGCGGGTGAAGATTGCAGTTTCGCTGAAGGTCAGATGCACGGAGCGTCTATACGTCAATGACGGCTTCTCGTAAATGGCGATTTTTGGAATACACCGTAACGCGCGCGATTTCGGCGAGGACCCCGTCGGGCGAGTAGTCGGGCAGCGGGATGCCCATGCGGTTCATGATGCCGATACGATCTGGCCGTCGGTCTTCGTGCCGGCGAGCGGGGGGATAACTTCGTTCACGCGCTGCACGCGGCGCTCGCCATTGGTGAAGGTGCCGCTCTTTTCAAAGAACGATGCGCCGGGCAGCACGACGTTCGCGAACTTCGCGGTCTCTGACATGAAGATTTCCCGTGCAGCCAGCCTCAGCGTTCAAGAGCGATTCGCCGATGGTGGAAGGCTCAGATTTCAGCGACGCACCCACGGCGTGGGCGAAATGCGGCTGCTATTGTTTTCCAGCGGGCTGTCGAGCGTGGGATCAGGGGGCAGGTCAGAGTTGCGCCAGCAAGACCCGCGTTCGAACATTTCGGTAGGGAAATCTTCCCAAACCCCGGAAGTGCTTCCAGGCCTGATCCAATCACGCACGCTGGTAACGTATGACGGGCTCATCCACCGCTTGAATCCGGAATGAGTGCCCGGCGAACAACTCACCCGTGCGATACCGTGCGCGAATCCCGATGAACCGATCTATTCCGTCACGCGTCAGTTCCCATTCGTCCCTGCGATGATTGAACATCAGACCTGCGACGACGGAGTCTTTCCTGCCCCATGCGATGAGCGTCTGCCAGCGTGGCTCGTTCGTGCAGCACGTTGGATAAGGCAGCAGGTCCTCGGGATGGAGGTCGAACCAGTGGCGCTCCCGGATAAAGGCGATGGTTTTCTGTTTCGAGTTCGTGCCGCGCAGTTCGTTGAGCGCGGCGCGGAGCATGCTGATGCACTGCCCACGGGGGGGTCACTACGTCGATGCTCGCAATCGTAGTCATGTTGATCGGCATTTTATTGGTGCGGACGAGATGGATGGGCTCGCGGATGTGTGAGCGTTACGCAAGACGGACGTTGAACGCGGAATCGGGGAGTCCGAGCAGGTGAAGGGCGGACTTGATATTGCTCACCTTTTGCCGGTTGTCTGTCTGCGTCAGGACATACATGTCTGTTCCGGGAATCCGATGGAGCGCATCAATCGCAATGTCGGCGGACGCGGCCGAAGATAGGCGAGCAGGAAGAAGATCGTGCTGGCGAGCGTGATGTCACCGTCGGCGATGCACCTCAGGGCAACCCTCCACCCTCGCGTTCGATGCGAAGAAATTCGCCCGGCGTGACTACGCGCAGGCCGTAGATGGTCTGGCCAAGCAGGTCGCGGAAGTCGCGGCGGTCGAGCGTGAGCAGCACGTCGGCGCACGCGAGCGCGCTGAACAGAACGGGCTTGTCTTTGGATGCTTCGAAGACAATCGGCCAGTCGAAAGTCAGTTCGTCGTCCTCGACCGTCGCCTTCGCGCGGAGCGATACCCACGCATGCGCGGCCTCGGGTGGCTTGTTGGCGAGGTTCTCGCGCACTTCGCGCAGCACCCAGGGGGAAACGAACAAGCGCCAGCCTTGACGGGCGGCGTGGTTGAAAACTTCGCGCGATGCGCCGGTTGTCGAGAGGCTTGCGGCGACGGCGACGCTGCTGTCGAGAAAGATGTTCACCGGCCCTGCCGGAAGCGTTCCCCGTCGGCCTCATCCTCGGCGAGCATGGTGGAGATTTCGTCGTCGGAATAAATGCGCGTTTTCGGCAGGGCGCGCTCTTTCCGCAGTCGCATCGCGAGGAAGCGGAGCAGTTCCTCCTTTTCCTCGCTGGAAAGCGAGTCGGCGGCGGTTTCGATTTCGGCGAGCGTGCTCATGGTGCGAAGCGTGGCTGAGTCATACGGGATTCGTGTGTCCCGATCAAGGTGTTCGGTGTCATCGGATTTGTGCTGCGTCGCTCCAGCACGATCGCAGCCGGCGGACAGGATTGTCCGCGCTACTTCGCCGCGATCATC
The DNA here is from genome assembly GCA_903874975.1 of uncultured Chthoniobacter sp. Taxonomy (GTDB): domain Bacteria; phylum Verrucomicrobiota; class Verrucomicrobiia; order Chthoniobacterales; family Chthoniobacteraceae; genus Chthoniobacter. The sequence continues at coordinate 35,021 of CAIQUL010000070.1, forward strand.
TCCGGCACCGCGGCCTTCTTTTCAACCGGCGCACTCACCCGCTCCACGTCCACGGCGACGACTTTGTATTCGGGGCACATGGTGTCCTCGTCGCACTCGCTGCTGGTGACGACGTTCACGAGGTGTTCGGGGAAGTGGAAGGTGGTGTAGAGGATGCCGGGCTTCACTTCGTCGGAGACCTTGGCGTGGATGCGCACTTCGCCGCGGGCGGAGAAGATGCGGACGAGGTCGCCGGTGGCGATTTGCTTGCGCGCGGCGTCCTCGGGGTGGATGGCGAGGACGTCCTCGGTGACGATGCGGGCGTTGCCGGTGCGGCGGGTCATGGTGCCGCAATTGTAGTGCTCCAGCACGCGACCGGTGGTGAGGATGAAGGGAAACTCGCCGTGATGCTGCACGATCTCGTTCGATTCCTTGAATGCGAAGAAGTGGAACTTGCCGAGGCCGCGCTTGAAGGTTTCGGTGTGGAGGATTTCGGTGCCGACGCAGCCTTCCTGGATGGGCCATTGCTTGCCGTTGTCGCCGAGTTTTTCCCACACGGCGCCTTTGAAAAACGGGACGACGCGCGCGATTTCGGCGAGGACGCCGTCGGGCGTGTAGTCGGGCTGCGGGATGCCCATGCGGTTCATGATGTCCACGACGATCTGGCCGTCGGTCTTCGTGCCGGCGAGCGGCGGGATGACTTCGTTCACGCGCTGCACGCGGCGTTCGCCGTTGGTGAAGGTGCCGCTCTTTTCAAAGAACGATGCGCCGGGCAGCACGACATTGGCGAACTTGGCGGTCTCGGACATGAAGATTTCCTGCACGACGAGAAACTCCAGCGAGTTCAGCGCCTTCTTCACGTGCTCGGTGTTCGGATCGGTCTGCACGAGGTCCTGGCCCATGACCCACATGGCTTTCAATTTTCCCGCGATGGCGGCGTCATACATCTGCGGGATCTTGAGGCCGATCTGGTCGGACATTTTTGCGCCGTAGAACTGCTCATACAACGCGTGGTTCGCGGCGTCGTTCACCTGCAAATAGCCCGCGCCCTGGTGCGGTTGGCAGCCCATGTCGGCGGTGCCCTGCACGTTGTTCTGTCCGCGCAACGGGTTCACGCCGACGCCGCGGCGGCCGATGTTGCCGGTCATCATCGCGATGTCGGCGATGAGCATGATGGTCTTCGAGCCGTGCGTGTGCTCGGTGACGCCGAGGCCGTGGAAGGCCATCGCGTTTTCCGCGTTCGCGTATGCGAGCGCGGCGGCGCGCACGAGGTTGCGATCCACGCCGTGGATTTTTTCCAGTTCGTCGAGGTCGAGCGAGCGGAGGCCGGTTTCAAACTCGGCCCAGTTTTCGCAGCGCTTCTCGATAAAGTCGCGGTCCACGAGCCCGGCTTCGAGGATGTAAAAGGCGAACATGTCGAGCAGCGCGACGTTCGTGCCGGGGCGGAGCTGGAGGTGATATTTCGCAAACTTCACGATCTCGATCTCGCGCGGATCGATGATGATGAGCGGCACGCCTTTCATCGCGCGTTGCTTGATCTTCGCGCCGGTCACGGGATGGCCCTCGGTCGGGTTAGCGCCGATGACGAGGATGCAGTTCGTATATTGCAGATCGATCACCGAGTTCGTCGCCGCGCCGGTGCCGAAGGCCTTCTGCATGCCCCACGCCGTCGGCGAATGGCAGACGCGTGCGCAGGCATCGATGTTGTTCGTGCCGAACGCCACGCGGATGAATTTCTGCATGAGGTAGTTTTCCTCATTCGTGCAGCGCGCCGACGAAATACCGCCGACCGCATCGCCGCCGTGCTCGGCTTTGATGCGCTTCAAGTTCGCCGCGATGTGGTCATACGCCTCGTCCCACGTCGCCTCGACGAAGTGGCCGTTGGTGCGGATGAGCGGCTTCCGCAGGCGGTCGGGGTGGTTGTAAAATTTGAACGCGTAGCGGCCCTTGAGGCAGGTGTGCGCCTCGTTCACCTCGGCGTCGAACGGCGCCTGGATGGACAAAATCTCGTTGCCCTTTGTGGCGACCTCCAAGTTGCAGCCAACGCCGCAATACGTGCAAATCGTGCGGGTCTTTTTCGTCGCCTCGATGGACTTCGATTTGAAGACATCCGAAATCGCCGAGGTCGGGCACGCCTGCGAGCACGCGCCGCACGACACGCATTGCGAATCCTCGAAAGACGAATCAATCCCCTTGATGATGCGCGCATCGAAGCCGCGCCCGTGCATCGAGAGCACGAACTGCCCCTGCACCTCGTCGCACGCGCGCACGCAGCGGTTGCAGTTGATGCACTTCGAGAGGTCCGAAGTCATGTAGGGGTGCGAGAGGTCCTTCTTGCGATCGAGATGGTTTTTGCCCGCCGGATAGCGCACGCCGCGGATGCCGACTTTCGCCGCGACGGTTTGCAGTTCGCAGTTACCGTTCACTTCGCAAGTGAGGCAGTCGAGCGGGTGATCGGTGAGCACCAGCTCGACGATATTCTTCCGCAACCCGCGCACTTTCGGCGACTCGGTGAAGATGTGCATCCCCGCCGTGAGCGGTGTGTGGCACGACGCGACCACGCGGCGCGGCCCGTCGGCGGACTGCGCGATCTCGACGGAACACACGCGGCACGCGCCATACGGCTTGAGTTGCGGCGCATCGCAGAGCGTCGGCACATGCCCGCGCCCGCGGTGGCGGTCGATGAAATTGAGGAGCGTGTCGCCGTCCTGGAACTGGTGCGGCGTGCCGTCGATGTAGGCGGTGATGGTGGTGAGATCTTGAACCATGTGCGTGGGAGTTAAGCGGGATGTGTTTCCTTCGGAAGCAGCGAGCGGACGAAGGCGTAGATGCGCTGCGCTGCGGCGAAGGCTTCGTCGAATTGCGCGCGCGTTGGGTTCAGCGGTGCGAAGTCATCAGGGTATCGGAACGTGAACGCGAAGGGAGACAGCAGGGCGGCTTCTGCCTGCCACTGCTGAAAGCGCGTGTCCAACGACTCGCACATGGGCAGAAGCACCATCAAGTTGTGCGTTTTCGGAAACGCCATGGCATGTGCTACGAGGAATGCCTTGAACGCCTTTTCGCCAGCCTGCTGGCAATGATAGACGCAGGTGTCCAGAGCCTGATCATCCACCGTGCTTCCCCGTTCCGCTGCGAGCAGGTCGTGCGAAGCCTTGGTGAGCCAGCGATTGGTGGAATCAATGGTCGCCTGATCCATAGAGCAGCCTTCCCTCATTGAGGATTTTGTAAGTCAGCGAGGATTTCACGGTTTGATACCGCGCAAACTCCGCCCTTGTCGGAACCATGATGTCGGCCCCCATCGGAATGCCATACACGCACAGCTGCGCCTTCTGAGCGCGGTGCAAATAGGACTCGTCGCTCGTCGGCACCACGACGACTAAATCCAAGTCGCTTTCAGTTCTCGGCTCACCCCACGCATACGAGCCGAAGAGCCAGACTTGCTCCGGCTTGAACTCCGCGACAAGGCGCTCGACGGCAGTGTCAATCGTCGCCTGGACTTTGGGGCTCAGCGCGGGACGCGTTGGTGCGAGGGTGCTCATTGGGCTTTGAAATACGCGGCCATCTCGTCGCCGAAATATTGCAGTGCGTTTTTGATCGGCAAGGGCACGCCGCCACCGAGGGCGCAGAGCGAGGTCAGTTCCATCGTGTCGAGTAGGTCGGCGATGAGCGTTCGGTCGATCTTATAGCTGCTGTCGCTGCGCGCCTTGGCGACGAGTTCCGCACCGCGGGTGCTGCCGAGGCGGCAGGGGAAGCATTTGCCGCAGCTCTCGTCGGCGGTGAATTGGAAGAGGTGCTGGATGTATTCGATCATCGGGAACGACTCCGGGATGCTCACGACGCCGGCGTGGCCGAGGAGGAATCCGGCTTTCTTGAACGACTCGAAATCCACGGTGAGTTCGCCGATTTTCCCGATCGGCACGATGCCGCCGAGTGGGCCGCCGACTTGGATGGCCTTGATCTTCGTCTTGAAGCCGCCCGCGAGCGCGACGACATCGGCGAGCGGGGTGCCCATCGCGACTTCGTAGATGCCGGGCTTGGCAAAATGGCTGTCGAGCGAGAGCAGCTTCGGTCCGGTGCTCTGCGTGGTGCCGATGGTGGCGTAGCCTTTGCCGCCGAGCGTGAGGATGGCGTGGATGTTTGAAAACGTCTCGACGTTGTTGAGGATGGTCGGCTTGCGGTAGAGGCCCTCGACGGTGGGGAAGGGCGGGCGCACGCGCACTTCCGGACGCTGGCCCTCGATGCTCGCGAGCAGCGCGGTTTCCTCGCCGCAGATGTAGGCGCCGGCGCCCTTGATCGTCTTCAGCGCAAAATTGAATCCGCTGCCGAGGATGTTCTTCCCGAGCAGGCCGGCGGCGTGCAGCTCCGCGATGGCGGCGTCCATGATGCGAATCGAGTCGGGATACTCCGCGCGGATGTAAAGGATGCCGACCTCCGCGCCGGCGAACCAGCCCGCGACCATCATGCCGAGCAGCACCGAGTGCGGGCGTTGCTCCATGAGATACTTGTCGATGTATGCACCGGGGTCGCCTTCGTCGGCATTGCACACGATGTATTTCACCTCGCCAGCGCTCGCGCGGCAGGCGGACCATTTGAAGTGGAGCGGGAACCCCGCGCCGCCGCGTCCGCGCAGGCCGGAGTCCTTGAGTTCGCCCGCGAGCCAGTCGCGATCCTTTTTCAGCAGCTCCCGGAACGGCGCGAAGTATTCCTCCACGCCGGGAAACGGCGCGGTGAGTTGGGCGGGTTGCAGGTGCGAGACAACGGCATAGCGATCCTCAGAGTCACCTTTGCCGCCGCAAAAGAGTTCCCCGAGGTCGGCCTCCGATTGCCCGGAAAAGTTCCGCCCTTCAAACTGAAACGCCCCGCCTTGGTGGCACCTCCCGAGACAGCAGATGTGCCCGATTTCCTCCTCCTTGAAATGCCCGCCCAGCGAATGATGCAGCTTCTCCTGCGTCCCCGCCACGAGGCACGCTGAGCCGTTGCAGACGAACACCTTTTTTCCCGCGTTCTCCTTTTTCAGAAAATCATAAAACGACACCGCCCCCAGCGTGATCGCGTCGCCAAACAGCGACTCTTCGCCGAGTGCCCGCACGGTCTCCGGCGTAGCCGCGGTGCCCGTCTTGTCCGCAGCCTCCACCATGCGCTCGAACAGATTCTTGTCGGAGCTTTTGCGAAAGGAGAGGGCACTGAGGTTTTCGGACATGAGATCGGGGAATGGGTGTGTGGGATTCAAAGCACGGACGCCGGAACATTGCCAGCGGTGTGTTCGAGCGGGGAGCGGAGTCTCGGCGCCACGACACAAGATGCGGGCGGGTTTGTTCTAAACCTGCGCCGTGTTTGACCGATAGACGGTTGACGGCTGCGCCTGTGGCGCCGCCGCCGAACGTCCATGAAACTCCCAACGCAATTCACATTCATCACGCTGCTCGCGGCCGTGGCGGCGTGGGTCTGCGCGGTCGGTGGTGAAAGGCGGGAGCGCGTCTTGCGGGTGGGCGTCAATCCCGCGCCGGGCTATGAGCTGATCTTTCTCGCGGAGGAAAAGGGATTCTTTCGCGAAGAGGGAGCGGAGGTGCGGCTGGTGGAATTCACGTGTCTCGCGGACTGCCGTCGGGCGTTTGAACGCGGGCAGGTCGATCTGATCGGCGGCACCGTGGTGCGGGTGCCGGCGGGGCGCGAGCCGGGGCGGTATTCGCCGAAAATCGCGGACGTGTCCGACGAGGCGGGCGGCTCGGCGGGACGGCTGGCGGCTGGCGGCGCACGGGCTGAGGAGGTCGCGAAATTTCTGCGCGCGCTGCATCGTGCGGTGGCCTACACGGAAGAAAATCAGGTCGAAGCGTGCCGCATCATGGCGCGGCACTCGCTGCCGCTGCTGGACGATGTAGGCGAAGCGGCGACGCAAGGCGTAGGTGTCTCGGTCCGGTCCGCGCCCGGCGAACGGCCGGTCACTTTCAGCGAGCCCGCGGACGAAGGCCGGCCGGGCGAAATCCGCGCCGGCGCCGCTGACCGGCCGGCGGCGATCAACCTCGCGCGTTGGCAAATGAAAGCGCTGCCATGAGTCCGCCGACCGGACCCACCGTCTTCCGTTCGCTGAAGCGCAAGCTGCTGCTGCCGCTCCTGCTGATCGGCGGCGCGGTGGCGGTGCTCGCCGTTGTGGACTTCGAGCATGAATCCCGGCGGCAGCTCGAAGGCAAGGTGCGGCAGCGCGCGGAGCTGGTGGCCAACATGGTGAACTACGCCGCCGAAAGCGTCTCGCGGTCGGGCGAGTTGCAGCGGCTCGTCACGGCGACGGGTGCGGAGTCGGACCTGCTGGAAATCGTGGTCGCCGGCGGGCAGCCCGCGCGGGTGCTGGCGAGCACGAAAAGTGTGTGGCTCGGGCAGCGGCTCGGCGAGCTGCCGGGGCGGGATTTGGCCGACGACCTCCAGCGCACGATCCAGCTCCGGACTCCGCAGCAGCGGTTCAATACGGCCGGGCACCGGTTTGTTTTTGCGTCGCCCCTCATCCTCAGCCCCGCCGCAGTGGCGGACGGTGTTTTGGCCGAAAGCGCGGTCGTGGTCCACTTGGACACCCGGCCGATGGAGGCGGCGGTGCGCCAGGCCAGCCTGGAGTTTTCCGCCATCTTCCTCGGTGGGCTCGCGCTGCTCGTGATGCTCGGCTACCGGCTGCTCAGCCGCCTCGTCCTCCGCCCGATCGCGGCCATCGGCGCGGCGCTGCAGCGGGACGGCGCGGAGGCCGGCGAGAGCTGGTCGGCGGCGGCCACCGACGACGAACTGGGCCTGCTCGCCGGAGCGCTGCGCGATTCGCGCACGCGCACGGATGGCGCGCTCGCCGAGCTGGAGCAGCAAAAGGAAGCGCTACTCGCCGCCAAGCAAAGCGCCGAGGACGCGAACCGCACGAAGAGCGCCTTCCTCGCGAACATGAGCCACGAGATTCGCACCCCGATGAATGGTGTCATCGGTATGACGAATCTCCTTTTGGCCACCGACCTGAACCAGCGTCAGCGCCACTACGGCGCCACCATTCGCGCTAGCGCGGAGAGCTTGCTCGGCGTGATCAGCGACATCCTCGACTTCTCGAAAATGGAGGCCGGGAAGCTGCATTTCGAAAGCGCGGACTTCGATCTGCGGGAGAGCGTGGAGCAAACCATCGGGCTGCTCTCCGAGCGCGCGCACGCTAAAAAGCTCGAACTCGCCTGCCTCATTTACAACGAGGTGCCCGCCCAATTGCGCGGCGATCCGAACCGTCTCCGCCAGGTGCTGACCAATCTCGTCAGCAACGCCATCAAGTTCACCGCGAGCGGCGAAGTCGTGGTCCGCGTCACGCGCGAGAGCGAGACCCAGAGCCACGCCACGCTGCGTTTCGCCGTCTCCGACACCGGCATCGGCATCCCGCCGGAAATCCGGCACACGCTTTTCCATTCCTTTTCGCAGGGCGATCCGTCCATCACGCGGAAATACGGCGGCACCGGGCTCGGCCTCGCCATTTCGCGCCAGCTCACCGCCTGCATGGGCGGTGAGATCGGAGTGGAGAGCGAGGTGGGAAAAGGTTCGACGTTCTGGTTCACCGTGCGGCTGGCCAAGCCCGCGGCCAGTGCGCCCGCCGCGAGTGCGCCGCCCGCCGGGCTCGCCGGCCTGCGCGTGCTGGTGGTGGACGACAACGTCACCAACCGCAGCATCCTCGAACACCAGCTCGCCGCCTGGCAGATCCGCTACACCAGCGCCGCCGACGGTTTCCAGGCGCTGCTCAAGCTCCACCAGGCCGCCACCGAGGGCGCGCCGTTCGATCTCGCGATCCTCGATATGCAGATGCCGTTTCTCGACGGCCTCAAGCTCGCCCGCGCCATCACCGCCGAGCCCACGCTCGCCGCCACGCGGCTCGTCATGCTCACCTCCGTGGCCGAGCATCCCGACGAGGAAACGCAGCGCCTCGCCGGGCTCAGCGCCTGCCTCGACAAACCGGTCCGGCAGTCCCAGCTCTACGCCTGCCTCACCGGCGCGGGGAAACGGCCCGCCGCCACCGCCGCGCCGGAGTTGCCAGACGCGGCTGCACCCGAGGGAGCCGCGGAAAAATCCCGCGTCCGCATCCTCCTCGCCGAGGACAACGTCATCAACCAGGAGGTCGCGCTCGGCCTGCTCGAACAGCTCGGTTTCACCGCCGACATCGTCGCCAACGGCCGCGAGGCGCTCGCCGCGCTGGCGCGCAAAACCTACGATCTCGTGCTCATGGATTGCCAGATGCCGGAGCTGGATGGCTACTCCGCCACCGCGCAGATCCGCGAGCGCGAACACGCCTTTGCCGCGTCCGGGGGGAAATCGGCGCGGCTCCCCATCATCGCCATGACGGCCAACGTCATGGCGCACGACCGCGCGAAATGCCTCGCCGCCGGCATGGACGACTACGTGGGCAAGCCCGTCGAGGTCGCGCAGCTCAAAGCGGCCAGCACCCGCGCCCTCGGCGGCAGCCCCGCCGAGCCTGCGCCCGCCGAGCCTGCGCCCGCTGGCGACGCCGTGGACTTGCGGCGGCTCAACCAGGCCGCCGGCAACAACCCCGCCCAGCGCCGCAAACTCCTGCACCTCTACTTTTCCGAGACCCCCAGGCAGCTCGAAGCCCTCGCCGCGGCCATCACCGAAAACCGCGTCACCGACGTGCGCCACATCGTCCACAAAGCCAGCGGCTCCAGTCTTTCGCTCGGCTTCACGGCCATGGCCCAGCCCTTGCTTAGACTGAAAGAAATGGCCGAGCAGGATCACCTCGATGACGGCGCAGTGGCTCTCCACCAGGAGCTCACGGCGCACCTTGAGCGGATCAAAAAACAACTCGCGGCCTGAGCCCTGTCACCCATGAAAAAGATCGCAATTATCGACGACGACAAAATCGTCTGCGCCATTTACCAGGCACGTTTTGAGTCGGATGGATTTGCAGTCGCCACCGCTGCGGATGGCGAAGCCGGCCTCGCCCTCGTCGCCCCTCAAGCCTACACCGACGGCATCGGACCGCTGGCGACGGTTGCGCGCGCGGCGCCGTGGGCGGCCGCGTGGGGGGTGAGGCTGCTGCGCACCGAGGCGTTGCGCGGGGCGGCCAACAAGATGGCGTACGCCGACGTGGACACGTACG
>CAIQUL010000071.1 GCA_903874975.1 uncultured Chthoniobacter sp.
AGGAGCGCGCCAATCGAAGCGGCGAGGATCGCGGGACGCTTGCGCCATTTGCGGGAAAAGGACAGGGAGAGAACCGCAGGAGAAGACGTATTCATGGAAAAAATGGTGGTTCACCGCACTCAGCCAGCCGCGAAGCGTCATGCTTCCCGCCCGATTGTCGCGGAGGCCAATAGGGAAAACCCCTGCCTGCGCAAGGTGTTTTTACCGATATTACTAACATTAAGGCGCGGGGGGCTGACCTCGTGACGGCGTGCGACCCCGTGCATCTGAACCCCGCGCGCGCCGGGCTGGGGCGCGCGGCGCGTTGGGCAATGGGGCGCGCGCGCTGCCGGTCGGCCCTGCTGAAAGCGCCAGTGGACGATCGCCAGCTCTGACCCCTTGCTCGCAGGCTTTGCGCAGCGCAGTCGTCATTCGTCATTTCCCCTCCCCTGCTTCCGCCCGCGAAGAGTTCTCCCCTCACCAGTCAGCAGCCCCTTTTTGCCATCACCTCACGAAGGCCAAACCACTACGGTGGAGCGAGGCTGTTCTGGACACTGATCTCGCGGAGCTGTTGCGGAGAGAGGTTGGCTTTGGCGAGCGCGGCCCGCGCCGAGGCGGCATCGACCGCACTCCACCCGCGGACCACATCCCGGATCAACCCGGAGCGGTGGCCCGCGTCGCTGAGGCTGTTCGCCCACTCGAAGGCCACCGCGGGGTCGCTCCGCACCGTCGTCCGCACCACCCGTTCGGCCGCGGCATCCCGGGTGGCACCCTCGGGAAGTTGCAGGATCCACTGACCGGCCTCCATGCTATCGATCCGCAACCAATGTTCGGCGACGTTTCGGACCGCAGAGCGCCGCACCTCTCCCGCCTCGGGAAGTCCCGCCGCCCAGGCCGCGGCCTCGCGCGGGCTGCTCGAGGACCAAACCGAGGCGATCTCCTCGGCCATCCGCCGGTGGTCTTGCCGGGCCTCCGCCGTCGCGGTGGCGGTCAATTCCCCGTAAACGGCGGCGGCGTGCTGGGGATCTAGCTCCGCCAGTTCGTGGAGGATCGACCGGTTCGCCCGCAGGCGCTCCTCGTCCGGCAACCCTTGCGCCCATGCCACCGCAGCGGCGGCATCCTGGGCGGCCCAGCGCCGGGCAGCGACGTCGAGGACCCGCTGCCGTTCGTAGGGGGACTCGATCGAGGCGGCAAATTTGGCGGCAGCTTGCGGATCGGACTCCGCCCAGGAACTCACCACGCCTCCCAGGGCCCGCTCGCGGTTGGCCGGGCTGGTCTGGCCCGCTCCCCAGGCCATCGCCGCGGTCCGGTCCCGCTCCGCCCAACGCTGGGCAAGGGCATGCATGATATGCAGGTTCTGCTCGGAAGTTGGCAATTGCGCCAGGCAGTTCGCCGCTGCCGCCGGATCATCTTCCGCCCACCGATGAAGCACTTCCCGCAGCGCTTCCTGACGATCGGCCCCTTCCAATTCATTGGCCCAAGCCGCCGCGCTCCTGGGGTCCTGCCGCACCCAGGCCTGAGCGATGCGATGCAGCAAACGACGACGGGCAGTTCCCGACGGTGTCTCCTTGAGCAGGCGGTTCGCCGTCACCGCGTCGATCCGGGCGCCTTGTTCGAAAGCCTGCCGGACCTCGCTTGCCGAGGGGGGGTTCGCATCCTGCCTGTCGTTTTGCGGCTTGTCCGTTGGCTGCTTGCCGTTGTCGGGTTCGCCTGTTTGAAAAGGTCCGTCCCACCGCTTGGCCTCGATTGCTCCCAGTCTCGCGGCCTCCTTCCTGCCCCGAGCCACCTCGTCACTCGTTGCCAGTTCCGGCGCTGCCCCACCGGGCCCGAAAAGCACGCGACTTGCCACCGCCCCGAGCGCGAACGACGCCACCGCGACGAGGAGGAGAAAGCGGGGGCTCGTGTTCATGAGATGACTGGTAGTGGTTCGTCCATCGGGAGGCGATGGGAAAGCGTGATTGGTGATCGGTGAGGGGTGAATGGTGGGTTTCGGGTAGGGTGGGCATTCTGCCCGCCGGTTCAGGCGTCCCGCCTGAACGAACTTCCGAGCCTGCGAACGCGTCCAGCGCCGCAGGAAAGACCGCGACGCAAGAGGCGTCGCGCGCCCAATCCGGGCGTTCGCCGTTACGTGGCGCGGGCGGGTTCCGGGGGGGCTGCCTTTGGCTCCGCGGGCTGCGCCAGAAAGCCCAGTCGCATCCGCAGCGAGGTCGCGATGCCTTTGACCAGCGGGCGCTGGCTGCGAGCGAAAACGAAAGTGTACTTCGGCTTCTTCTCCAGGCTGTAGAGGACGAGATTTTCGCTCAGGAATTTCGGCTCGTGCGCGACCTTGTAGGTGGCGAGGTCGAGGGCCACGGCGACCGGGCGGAAGCGGCGCTTCGCGAGGAAGATGAGCCGGGGCGCAGGATCCTTCGTGGCCGCAAGGTAGCCGAAGCAATTGCCGGGGATGCCGCGCGCGGAAGTGCTGAGGCACGGGACGGCCCACGCGATGGGTTCGCGCTCCGGGTTCACGCTGGTCAGCGCGATTTCGAGTTCGTGCGGCAGGGTCGCGGGTAGTTCCGCTTCGAGATGATCCGCCGCGGGCGAGGAGAGCTTCTTCCAAATGAGCCAGGCGTTCGCTTTCACGGCGCGGAAAAGTTTCGGCCCAAAGTAGGCGATGCCGAGCAGGATCGTGCCGAAAACGCTGAGCAGCAGCCACGGGTCGCTGTGCACGATGGTGTGCTTGATCAGCGCGAGTCCGCCGAGCACCGCCACGTCCTCCGCCACGCTCATGGCGATGTTCGAGAAGGGTTCGGGCGAATGGTTCACCACGAGCCGCGTGCCGGCTTTCGCGCTGTGGGTCATCAGCGTCACGCCGCCGGCAAGCAGCGCGGTGACCACATCGAAAATCGGGTCGGGTGTGCCCAGCACGCGGACCGCGAGAAACGCGCCGCCGACCGGACGGATGACCGTGTGGACCGTGTCCCACAGCGAGTCCACCCACGGCACTTTGTCGGCGAAAAATTGCAGGAAAAACAACCCGCCCGAGATGGCGACGATGGCCGGGTGGCCGAGGATCGCGAGTTCGGGATAGCTCTGGCTGACGTCGATCCAGTGCTGCTGGATGGCGAGGCCGGAGGCAAAGACGGTGAGATACAGATTGATGCCGGCGAGCGACGCGAAACCGAGCGCGACCGCGAGCAGTTCGAGAGTGTTCATGGGCGAACTATTGGCCGCGCACCCGTTTTTACCAACGGAAACTCGACCCGCCCGCCGCGCGTTCCTCGACGACCGGATTCGTCAGCACGCCGATCTTTTCGATCTCCACCGCGACGGTGTCGCCCGGCTGCAACCAGCGCGGCGGCGTGCGCGCCATGCCGACGCCGTGCGGCGTGCCGGTGAGGATCACCGTGCCGGGGAGCAGCGTGGTCGAGCCGCTGAGGAACTCGATCAGCGCGGGCACGTCGAAAATCATGTCGGCGGTCGAGCAGTCCTGCAGTGTCTCACCGTTCACTTTCGTGGAAATGCGGAGCGCGTTGGGGTTCGGGATTTCCTCCGGCGTCACGAGCACCGGCCCGAGCGGGCAGAAGGTGTCGAACGACTTTCCCCGGCACCACTGCGAGCCGCCGCCCTCCTTCTGCCAGTCGCGCGCGCTCACGTCGTTGCCGCAGGTGTAGCCGAGCACGTAGTCGAGCGCGTCGGCCCGCGTCACATTCTTGCACCGCCGCCCGATCACCACCGCGAGTTCGCATTCGTAATCCACCTGCCCGCTCGCCAGCCAGCGCGGCAGCTCGATGGCATCGCCGGGATTCTGCACCGCCGCCGGATTCTTGAAGAAAACCACCGGCACCTTCGGCAGCGGCGCATTCGTCTCCGCCGCGTGCTGGCGGAAGTTCAACCCGATGCAGACCAGCGCCCGCGGCTCCAGCGGCGCGAGCAGCTTGGCGATCTCCGCCGGTTCGCCGGTCGGCTCCAGCTTTTCCCCCAGCGCACCGCGCAGCTTCGTGGCCGTGCCGTCGGCGTGCTGCTGGGCGAATCCGATGGTTCCGGCGGGCGATTGGTAGCGGATGATTTTCATGAAATTTTTGGGATTCGCGGTGGATGCACGCGCCGTGCCTGGCAGCTAGCGCTCACGACGGGCGGCGCGGCGTTGGCGGAGGACAAAAGCGACGCACACGAGGAGGGCGACGAGGAGGACACGAACGGGCGTGATTTTCGGCCAGAAGCTCGGTTGGACGCGGGTGGAAAAATACTGCGTGAACAGCGGGATGGAGGCTTTCGCGGCGTCCGTGAGCGCGACCACGCGGAGCCCGTAGGCTGTCGCCGGTTGGAGCCCGGTGATCGTGGCGATCCGGCTGGCTCCCTCGTGGCGGATGACGACTCCGGGGAGCGGGGTCCAGCGCACGGCAAGTTGACGGTTGGAATCGAGGATGACATTCCGCCTTTCGACGCGGAACTGGCTGGCTTTGGTCAGGCCAGCCGGCCACTCCATCGTGGCGCCCTTGGCCGTGACGTCCCGCAATTTCACGCCGGGAGCGGGAGTCAGATTGACCCGCAAATCGTCGGGGAAAACGGCGGCGATCGTGCGCCCGGCGGGCGGCGCCACCGGGGCGGCAGGGGTGGCCGGAGGGGGCGGCGTGGAAGTGTCGGGCGGAGACTCGTCCAGCACTTCAGCTTCGACGGGGATGGCCAGTTTCTGCTGGGCCGCCGTGACGGTCAGGAGCGCGCGATGTTTCGCCGGGGTGGCGGCCTGGAGGCGGACCAGGACGCTGGTTTTTTCGCCAGGGCCGAGCGTGACCGGCGACCCCTCCGCCAGGAACGGTGCGGCGATTTCCCAGCTCACCCGCGCGGCGGTGCCGCCGATATTCTCCAAGCCGACCGGAGCCTCCGCGGGCTGCCCGGTGGCCACGCGACCCAGCGACACCGGCTCGCGTGGCGCTCGCACGATGGCCCCGACAGCGGCGGCGCGCACCGGCACGCGGAGCGTGAAGTCCCCGGACTGGACGCGCACCTCGCCTGCGAGGGCCGCGACATTTCCCTCCGCCGCCTGGACGGGCACGCGCACCGTGCTGTGGGCGGGCACGGTCAGCGCGGGCGGAAATGTCAGCCGCTCGCTGCTGGCGAGCGTGACCCGCAGCTCGGCATCGGACTGGTTGGCGAGATCGAAAGCCCCGGTCCGCACCGGGTCGCCCACGCCGTGCTGGAGGACGATTTTCGGCGGCGTCACCGCGAGCGGCGTCCGGGCTTCCGCGTGGACAGGCAGGGTGGTTCCGGATTGGGAACTGAAACGCATGACGGTGTCGAAAACACCCGGCGCAGTGGGCGTGAAGATCACCTTGAAGACCGCGCTGGCGCCGGCCGCGAGACGGTAGTTCGCCGGGCCGTCGATTTTCCACGGGGCCTCCACGGTGACGCGACCCTCGGCCAAACCGCCGCCGCGATTGGTGATTTCGAGCGGCCGGCTGGCCGTGGTGCCGAGGAGGATGGCGGGAAAAAGGAGCGCTTCCGGGACGGTGATCTCGGGCGGAACATCGACGATGGTGATGGCCACCTCGACCGCGGCGGAAACTCCGGCGGCGGTTTGCACGGCGTAAGTAAAGCGATCGCGCACGATGGCGAGGTCGGCGGGGGGCGTGTAGGTCACCGCACTGACCTCGCGCTCGACCACGCGCGGCGCGGTCAACCGACCGTGCTCGGGCGGGGTGCGGATGAGATATTGGAGCGGCTTGTTTTTGCGCCCGTAAATGCGGAGCTGGATCACGACGTTCTCACCGCGCGCGACCTTCACCGCCAGCGGCTGGGCGGGTGGAGGAATCTCGGGCGGCGCGGCCCGCTTGCGCTCCGCGCTGGCCAGCGGCGGTGCCCCGAGGAGCGCGCCGCACGCGAGGAGCACGGCGAACCAGCGGGAGCAAAAGGCGGATGTTTTCACTGGGCGGAAGGTTGCGCGGGGCGGCACAAACCGTCCAATCATTCCACACCTGCCCCGGCGGCGGCCGCGGCGGATTATGTGATTGCCGCCGGGCGGGCGCGCCGGTATCAACCGGGCACTTTTTCCGCAGCATGAAAAACGTCCGTCCTCTCACCACCCTCGCCGCCGGTTTGGTTCTGCTTTTTGGCGGTCTCGCGCCGGAGGCGTCCGCGCAGATTTGGGGCTCGCGTTCGGCCAATGCCCCGATGCGCAAAGCGTCGGACATGATCAGTCGGCAACCGGGACCGAAGATCGACAAGGAGCTGGAGTCCGTGATTACCCCCAGCAACTCGCACGTCCGCATTTCGCTGAGTAAGCAGCGCGTTTACCTCATGACGGGCGATCAGGTCTATATCGACTCGCCCATTTCCTCCGGAAAAGCGGGGCACGCCACACCACGCGGGACGTTCCGCATTTCGGAGAAGGACGCAGATCATCGGTCGAGCATCTATGGGAATTTCGTGGATCGGCGCACGGGCCGCGTGGTGCGTTCCGGCATCAGCACGAAGATCGATTCCGCCCCCAGCGGCACACGCTATCAGGGCGCGCCGATGCTGTGGTTCTGCCGCCTGACGAGCAGCGGCGTCGGCATGCACACGGGCATCCTGCCGGGCTATCCCGCCTCGCACGGCTGCATCCGCCTGCCCGCGGAGATCGCGCCGATCATTTATTCCAAAGTGGCGGTCGGAACGAAGGTCGTGGTCGAGGCGTAGCCCACGCACTCAGCCGAGGCGGCGGCGGAGCAGGTCCAGCGCGGTTTGCGCGGTGAGATCCTTGAAGGTTTCTCGGTCGGTCGGAAAGCGATGCTGCTCGACGGTGGTTGGTCCGAGCTTCGTGGCGAGCGCGATGAAGACGGTGCCGAGGGGTTTTGCGTCGCTCCCGCCGCCGGGTCCCGCGATGCCGGTGGTCGCCAGCGCGTGATCCACCCCGGCGGCCGTGCGCGCGCCCTCGGCCATCGCGGCGGCGACCTCGCGGCTTACGGCGCCGTGCGCGCGGAGGAGCGCGGCGTCCACGCCGAGGGCGCGGGTCTTGGCCTCGTTCGCGTAGGTCACGAAGCCCTCCAGGAAAACGGCGGAGGCACCGGGAACGTTCGTGACGCGGTGGGCGAGCAGGCCGCCGGTGCAGGATTCCGCGGTCGCCAGCGTCTCGCCACGCGCGCTGAGACGATCGACGATGACCTTTTCCAGCGAGCTCTGATCGCGCGAGACGAGCTGCGCGCCGAGCTGCGCGGCGACGATTTTCTCCGCCCGCGCCAGCGCTTCCGCCGAGCCGATCAAGCGCAAGTCCACCTCGCCGGGCCGCGCGCAGTAGCCGACCTCCAGCCCGAGCGCGAGCAGCGGCGCGCCGACGAGTTCCTCGACCGCGGACTCGCCCAGCCCGGCGGTGCGGTAGTTGCGCATCGCCAGCTCCGGTCGCGGTGGGAGCACCTTTTGCAAAATCGGCAGGACGCTCGCGGTGAACATCGGGTGCAACTCGCGCGGCGGTCCCGGCAGGAGAAAAAGATGCGGCGAGCGGGCCGTGGGCGGCAGGTAGAGGCCGGGTGCGGTGCCGTGCTCGTTGGGCAGCACCGTGGCCTCGGGCGGGCGCAGCGCCTGGAGCCCGATCCGCGCGCTCAGGGCCAGACCGCGCCGGGCAAAGCGCTCCGCGATGGCGCGCATGATTTCCTCGTCATGCACGAGTCGGAGCCCCAGCCAGTCGGCCACCACATCGCGCGTGATGTCGTCCGTCGTCGGCCCGAGCCCGCCGGTCACGAGCAGGATCTCCGCGCGTGCCGCCGCCTCGACCAGCGCCTCGCGGATGACCAACCCATCCGGAACGGTGACCTGCCGTCCGATCCGCAGCCCGAGCGGAAAGAGCGCCTCGGCGAGGAACCGCAGGTGGGTGTTAAGGACGTGGCCGAGCAGCAACTCGGTCCCGGTATTAATGACTTCGACGTGCATGGATGGAAGAGGGCTTGGACTTTAGTCCGAACTCCCCGGGCACTTTGGACTAAAGTCCAAGCGGCTTGGCTTACAGCCCGTCGCCGGCCTTCAGCGTCTGGCGGCCTTCGTAGATCACGTCCTTGTAGGTCGCGCCCGCCGGGATCATCGGCAGCACGTGCTCGGTGTAGGGCACCATCACGTCGAGGACGTAAGGCTCGGTCGCGTCGAGCATCCGCTGCATCGCGGCGGCGAGGTCTTTCTTGTGCATCACGCGCTCGCACTTGACGGCGAAGCCCTCGCAAATCTTCACGTAGTCCGGGTAAATGCCGGTCGGGTCTTCGAGGCTGCCCTCGTAGATTTTCTTCGGGTCGCCGAGAAAGGTGTGGCCGCGGTTCGATTTGTAGAAGCGGTCCTCCCACTGCATCACCATGCCGAGCCACTGGTTGTTCAGGATCATGACCTTCGCGTTGATCCCCTCGACGTGCGCCATGGCCAGCTCCTGCACATTCATGAGGAAAGAGCCGTCGCCATCGATGTCGACGACCTGCTTGTCGGGAAACGCCACCTTTGCCCCGAGCGCGGCGGGGTAGCCGTAGCCCATCGAGCCGAGGCCCGCGCTGGTCAGCAGCGTGCGCGGCTTGTCGAAGTCATAATACTGCGCCGCCCACATCTGGTGCTGGCCCACGCCGGTGGTGATGATCGCGTCGCCTTGGGTCAGCTCGTAAAGCAGGCGGATGGCATACTGCGGCTGGATCACGTCCGCCGTGTCGTTGAAGGTGAAAGGGAACGCCTCGCGCCACGCGGCGATCTTTTCATACCACTCCGGGAACGCCGTGAAGCCCTTGGCCACGCGCGGCTTGGCCACCTTTTCCAGGAGCTCATTGAGACGGGCGAGCGCGTATTTCACGTCGCTCAGGATCGGCAGTTTCACGACCTTGTTCTTGTTGATCTCCGAGTTGTCGATGTCGATGTGGACGATCGTCCCGTGCTTCGCAAACTCGCTGATCTTGCCCGTCACCCGGTCATCGAACCGCACGCCGATGGCCAGCAGCAGGTCGGCCTCGTTGACCGCATTGTTCGCGTAGACCGTGCCGTGCATGCCCAGCCATTTCAGCGAAAGCTCATGCGTCTCGGGAAAGCAGCCGATGCCCATCAGCGTGGTCGCCACCGGGATGCCCGTGCGCTCGACAAACTCCAGCAGCTCCGCGCTCGCCTCGCCCGAGATGATGCCGCCGCCGCAGTAGATCATCGGACACTTGGCCTGCTTGATCAGCCCCATGACCTCGTTCAGCGCCACGTCGTCGGCTTTCTGCACCGGGTTGTAACCGCGCAGGTTCACCTCGGTGGGGAAAATGGGCTGCGTCGTCGCGATCTGCACGTCCTTCGGAATGTCGATCAGCACCGGCCCCGGACGGCCCGTCTGCGCGATGTAAAATGCCTCCTTCACGATCCGCGGAATGTCGTTCACATCCATCACCAGGAAATTGTGCTTCACGATCTGGGCCGTCACCGAAAACACATCCGTCTCCTGAAACGCGCCCTTGCCGATCATGTGCCGCGGCACCTGCCCGGTGATCGCCACCAGCGGCGTCGAGTCGAGATACGCGTCGGCGATCCCCGTCACCAAGTTCGTCGCCCCCGGCCCGCTCGTCGCCATGACCACGCCCGCCTTGCCCGTCGCCCGCGCATAACCTTCCGCCGCGAAAACCCCGCCCTGCTCA
The DNA here is from genome assembly GCA_903874975.1 of uncultured Chthoniobacter sp. GTDB lineage: Bacteria > Verrucomicrobiota > Verrucomicrobiia > Chthoniobacterales > Chthoniobacteraceae > Chthoniobacter. The sequence continues at coordinate 9,567 of CAIQUL010000071.1, forward strand.
TGCCGCGGCAGATACGTCCGCAGCACGTCCTCGCGCTTGGTCAGCGCCTGGTGCATGTGCATCGACGCCCCGCCCGGATACGCAAAAATCGTGTCCACGCCTTCGCGGATCAGACATTCGACGAGGATCTCCGCCCCGCTCATGGTGACGCCGCGCTCAGGCGTGGCGGATTTCGTCGTCGCTTCGGTGGTTTTGGTCGGAGTGCTCATAGGTGTGGTTTTCTCGTGGAAAAAGGCCGCGAAGCTAGCAGCCGGGCCGCCGCTGGGCAAGCTGGGATAATGGTGGTGCACGACGACCGCTCCTCACCCGCCTTTCGGCCGGTAAATCCGGTGGACGACCAGTCCGACGCTGCGCATCTGCGCGAGTCCCGCCGGCCTCCGCCGCTGCCCACCGGCGCGGCGCATCGCGCGCTTTGGGCGATGCGGCGAGCGGATGGCGGAAAACATCGCCTCCGGCGAATCGAACGCGCGGACCATCGCGGTGCGCCTCCTCGGGGACGACGGGGTGCGTGATTGAGTTTGCCGGCACTTTCAAGACGCACGCCGAGGCACTGCGGGAGCGGGTGCAACTCCCGCCAAGGCCGTTTTTCCGTCAGTAGTAGCGGCGCGAGACGACCACGAATTTCCCTTCCCATGCGGCGCGCGGTTCGTGTTCTATCTGCGCCCGATGCCGAAGCCCAAAGCCACTGCCAAGTCCCGCCAGCCCAAGTACCGCCGCATCGTCCTGAAGCTCAGCGGCGAGGCGCTGAAAGCCCGCGGCAGTGCGGACAATATCTCGCCGGAGATCGTCCAGCAGGTCTGCTCGCAGATCAAAGCGGTGCATGCCCTCGGCGTGCAGGTCGCGGTGGTCATCGGCGGCGGCAATATCTGGCGCGGCCTGAGCGCCAGCCACCGCGGCATGGAGCGCACCACCGCGGACTACATGGGCATGCTCGCCACCGTCATCAATGGCCTCGCGCTCCAGAGCGCGCTCGAGCAAATGGGCCTGCCGACCCGCGTGCAAACGGCCATCCGCATGGACAACGTCGCCGAACCGTTCATCCGTCGCCGCGCCATCGCGCAACTCGAAGACGGCGAGGTCGTCATCTTCGTCGCCGGCACGGGCAACCCGTTCTTTTCCACCGACACCACCGCCGCGCTGCGGGCCAACGAGATCGGCGCGGAGGTCATCCTCAAGGCCACGAAAGTGGACGGCATCTACACCGCCGATCCGTTCAAGGATCCGAAGGCAAAAAAATACGACCGCATCACTTTTACCGAGGCGCTGGCCAAGCGGCTGTCCGTGATGGACTCCACCGCCTTTAGCCTCTGCCTGGACAACAAAATGCCGATCATCGTTTTCGACATGATGAAGTCCGACAACATCAAGAACGTCGTCCTCGGCAAAGCCGTCGGCACGCTCGTGACTGTCGAATAGCACCCTTATGGATCCCGACGAAATCATGCTCGAAGCGGAAGCCGCGATGGAAAAAGGCTTCGAATACCTGCAACACGAATTCTCCGCGGTGCGCACCGGCAAAGCCTCGCCCGCGCTGGTGGAAAACATCGACGTGGAAGCCTACGGCGCGCAGATGAAACTCAAGCAGCTCGCGCTCATCACCACGCCCGAGCCGCGGCTGCTGGTCATTCAGCCGTTCGACGCCAGCACCACGAAGGACATCGAAAGGGCTATCAAGGAATCGAAGCTCGGCATCAATCCCATCGTGGATGGAAAGATCATCCGCCTGCCCATCCCCGCGCTCTCCGAGGAGCGCCGCAAGGATCTGGTGAAAGGCACCAAACAGATGGCCGAGGAAGCGCGCGTGCGGGTGCGCTCGACGCGCCGGGAGGCCATCGACAGCCTCAAGAAAGCCGAGAAAGAAGGCGTCATCTCCGAGGACCAGCTCGAGACTTTGGAAAAGGAAATCCAGAAACTGACCGACCAGTTCGGCAAAAAAATCGACGACGCCATCGTCCACAAGGAAGCGGAAATTCTCAAGGTCTGAACGTCATGCGCAAACTGCTCTTCACCGGTTTCCTCCTCCTCGCCATCGCCGCCAGCCATGCTGCGGTTGTCCGGCTCGCTCCCGAATTCAGCTTCCCCGCCGCGGGCAATAAAACGCAATCGCTCCGCAGCCTGCGCGGCCAGGCCGTGGTCCTGCTGATCTCGAAAAGTCCCGACAGCCGCGCTTTCAAAAAGCAGCTCAAATATCTCAAGGAGATCTACCAGCAGTTCGCCAGCAAGCAGGTTGTCTTCGTCGCCGCGCTCGCCGAGGGCGATGGGCCGGTGAGATCCGACATCCCTTTCGTCGTCGCCACCAATGGCCCCGCCGTGGCAACCGCCTATGGCGTGCAGGACGACTTCGCGCTCGTCATCATCGGACGGGACGGAAACCTCGATTACCAGACGACCAAGGTCTGCCCGCCCGAGCGTGTCCGCGACGTGATCCAGAACTCCTTCGAAGTGCAGTCCGGCTCACGCCGGGACCCGTAAGGCCGGTCGCTGGGCAACCTCTGAGCTTACCAAGCCGTGCGCATCGCCGTCCTCGCCGACACGCACGACCACCTGCCGGAGAAAGTCTGCACACAGATCGCCTCCGCCGATGAAATTTGGCATCTCGGCGACGTCTGCGAGCCGGCGATCCTCCAGCGCCTGCGCGCCGTCGGCCCGCCCGTGCAGATCGTTCGCGGCAACTGCGACTCCGACCTCGACTGGCCGCTGACTCTCGATCTGGAGCGCGCCGGCTTCCGCGCCCGGCTCGTCCATATCCCCGCTCGCACCGCGCCCCCGGGCTGCGCTCTTTTTCTCCACGGCCACACCCACGTCCCGCGCGACGAAATGATCGCCGGCGCGCGTTTCCTCAACCCCGGCTGCATCACCCGCCCCAACTGCGGCGCGCCCGCGAGTTACGCGTGGCTGGAACTGGAGCGGGGCCAGCCGGTCGGGTGGAGCATCGTGCGCGTCTGAATCGCGCCCGGCCCGCTTTGCGCCTCGCGGAACTTTTCCGCTGACCGCCCCGCCCTCCCGTGTATGCTGCGCGCCCACAAACCGCCATGGATCCGCTCATTATCCTGCTCCGCCGCAACGCCCGCACCTCCGTGGAGGATCTGGCGAAGGAACTCAGCCTCACCCCGGCGGTGGTGGCCGAACGGCTCACGCAGCTCGAGGCCGACGGCATCGTGCTCGGCTACCAGCCGATCGTGGATCAGCAGAAAGTGCAGGCCGGCCTCGTCACGGCGGTCGTCGAGGTGCGGATCACGCCGGAGCGCGGCGGCGGCTTTGACCGGCTCGCCGGGCGGATCGCAAACTTCGCCGAGGTGCAAAGCTGCTACCTGATCAGCGGCGGCTACGACCTGCTCGTGGTGGTGGAAGGCAACACGCTCCAGGACATCGCGGCGTTCATCTCGGAAAAGCTCAGCACCATCAAAGGCGTGATCTCCACGGCCACGCGCTTCCGCTTGAAGACCTACAAGGAAAACGGCGTCTCGCTGCTGCGCGAGGCGAAGCCCCAGCGCCTGGCCGTCACGCCATGAACGGATTTCAGATTTCAGATTTCAGATTTCAGATTTTCGCGCGAGCTCGCTAGCCGCCGGCTTCGGTTTCTCGTCGGGTGCTTTTCTGCATCATCGGGAAAAAGGGCCGGCGGCATTTTCATCGCTCCGCAAATCCTAATTCCTAAATCCTAAATCCTAAATTTTCCCCATGCCTCTCAACAAACACATCGCCCACCACGTCCGCGATCTTCCCAAGTCCGGCATCCGCGAGTTCTTCGACATCGTGGCGCAGGAAAAGGAGGTCATCTCGCTCGGGGTGGGCGAGCCCGACTTCGACACCCCGTGGCACATCCGCGAGGCGGCCATTTATTCACTCGAACACGGCCGCACCCACTACACCTCAAACCTCGGTCTGCCCGAGCTGCGCACCTCGATCTGCAAATACGTCCACCAGCATTTCGGCGTGGCCTACGACCCGCGCACCGAGGTCATCATCACGGTCGGCGTGAGCGAGGCCATCGACCTCGCGCTGCGCGCCATGATCAACCCCGGCGACGAGGTCCTTTACCACGAGCCCTGCTACGTGAGCTACGCGCCGAGCGTGACCATGGCGCACGGCATCGCCGTGGCCATCCCCACGCGGGCGGAGGAAAATTTCCGGCTCACCGCCGAGGCGCTCGCCGAGAAAATCACCCCGCGCTCAAAGGTGCTGATGCTCAACTTTCCCTGCAACCCGACCGGCGCCACGCAATCGCGCGCGGAGCTGGAGAAGATCGCGCGGCTCTGCATCGACCACGATCTCATCGTGCTGACCGATGAGATTTACAGCGAACTGACCTACGACGGCGCGGAGCACGTGAGCATCGCCTCGCTGCCCGGCATGCGGGAGCGCTGCGTCTTTTTGCACGGCTTTTCCAAGGCGTTCGCCATGACCGGATTCCGTATCGGCTACGCCTGCGCGCCCGCCGCGCTGACCGATGCGATGATGAAAATCCACCAGTACGCGATCCTCTGCGCCAACACGATGTCCCAGGACGCCGCCATCGAGGCGCTGGAAAACGGCGCGCGGGCCGTGGAAGCCATGCGCCGCGAATACGAGACGCGCCGCAACTACATCGTCGCCGCGTTCAACGAACTCGGGCTCGAATGTTTCAAGCCCGTTGGTTCCTTCTACATCTTCCCGAAGATCACCAACTCCGGCCTGACCAGCCGCGAGTTTTCGCTCGGCCTGCTGGAGAAAAAGAAAGTCGCCTGCGTCCCCGGCCCCGCCTTCGGCGCGAGCGGCGAAGGCTTCGTCCGTTGCTGCTACGCCACCAGCCTCGATCAAATCAAAGTCGCCATGGAACGCATCGGCGAGTTTCTCGGCGAGGTGAAGAGATAGAGCGTCCCTCCGCAGTTTCGTAAAAACTTTTGCGCCGTCTGCCGAAACGCTCCGCGGCGCTCGCTGGAACGCGCATCGCCAAACACCTTGCCTTCGCTGGGTAATTCGGCCCCACGACCGTCACGCTCTTCCCCCACTGCTCATCGGTGATGAACCTCAGCCGTAGGTTCCCCGCCTCGGGCGTGATAGCCGCGATCGAGCAGGTCTTTGCGGAAACGCGACGCCGACTTCCGCGAGCAGTGCGGCATCGCGCGCGAGCAGTCGGCGTTGGAACTCGCTCGGCTTATCGCCGCTTAGGATCAGAGCGCGGATGAGCCGCAATGCCGGGCGGCTGAACCGGCTGCGCCCATCAGTCTCCGGCGCCTTGATGGCTTCGTGGTTGGTGAGCGGGAAGAATTTCAGCCGGTGACGGTCGGCCCGTTTCCGCAAGCAGCGTGGGGAGAAGTTCAGTGCATTGGCAATCCTTCATCCGGCCGGCCTCAGAGCCCCGGCACGCGGCGCTGCTGAACGGGGCCGCTATTCCGACCATGGCCGGACAAACTATGCCGCGGCCGGACCGCCGCGCACCTTGACGACGGGGCGGCGGCTGGGCCAGCGTCCGGCCATGAATTCAGGCCATGTCACCAAAGCCGTCCTCCTCGCGGCCGGCAAAGGCACGCGGATGCGCGAGCTGACCAACGAACTGCCGAAGCCGATGATCCCAGTGCGCGGGAAGCCGATCCTGCTGCATATCGTCGAGGGGCTGCGCGCGGCGGGCGTGACGCACATCCAGATCGTCGTCGGCTGGCGGGCGGAGGTGGTCACGGAGTTTTTCGGCGACGGCGCAAAGTTTGGCGTGGCGGTGGAATACGTGACGCAGGTGGTGCAGGACGGCACCGGGCGCGTGGTGGAACTGGCGAAGGAGTTCGCGGGCGCGGATCCGTTCATCCTCAGCTACGGCGACATCCTCATTGATCCCTCGAACTACGCTCGGCTCGCGGCGCTCGGCGACGCCGAGGCCCTGGTCAGCGTGAAACACAATCCCGGCGAAGTTTCCAAAGGCGGCGCGGTGTTTGTGAATGAGCGCTTTGAACTGACCGATCTCCGCGAAAAGCCGCAGCCTGGCGAGCCGACGAGCCCTTGGTACAACGCGGGCGTCTATTCCTTCCGTCCGAGCATTTTCGAGTTCACCGCGAAGCTGGAGAAATCCCCGCGCGGCGAATATGAGCTGACCGATGCCGTGCGCGCGCTCGCGCAAAGCGGACACCGCGTGCCAGCGCTGGAACTCACCGGCGACTGGGCCGACGTGCGCGATCCCGAGGTGCTCGCGCAGCTCAACGCGTAAGCCGCGCGCTCAGCGATCCTCCGGGGTCAACTGCTCTTCCTGCACTTTCCGCAGCGCCAATTCCGGCCGCTGCATGAAGATGGTAATCGCCTGCTCCGCGCATTGCAAAACGACGCTGCCATCGCTGATGAGCTGCACCCGGATGCGCGCCACGGCGGGTGCGCCCAGCTGGCCAGCGACCGCCGGAACGACCGTGCCGCGCGGCACTTTCAAGAACTCGCCCTCGCCATCGGCGCGCCCGTTGATCACGGCCAGCGAAGGCGCGGTACCGGCTCCGAGCAGGATGCTGGTGACGCGAAAGGCTTTCTCATCGAGCAATGGCGCCGGTGCCGCAGCCGGAGCGCCGGGTGCCGTTGCGATCATCGTTTTCTTTGGCACCCAGCCGATCGGCCAAAAGGGCGCACGCGCGTCCGCGGTCGGAGGCGTAAAGGAGGACCGGCGTTTCAGCTTGTACGGCGCGGGCGCGGGCTCGTCCTTGC
>CAIQUL010000072.1 GCA_903874975.1 uncultured Chthoniobacter sp.
AGTTCCGTCTTCGCGTCGTCGGGCTCGCGCTCGATCTCGGCGAGTCCGCCGATGAAGAGCAGGGTGATGCGCGGGACGCGGATGCCGCAGCGCTGGCTGACGAGGCTGTGGCCGAGTTCGTGGAGGAGGATGCTGAGGAAAAAGAGCAGCGCTGCCGTGCCACCGAGCGCGAGCCAGACGGCTTGCGAGCGGCCCGGCAGTTCATGGGGAAAAGCCTCGAACGCGAGCTGATGGGTGACGATGGCGGCGATGAGGAACCACGAGGCATCCAGGTGAAACTCGATGCCAAACCAACGTCCGATGAACAGCCCGCTGCGGCGGCCGGCCGGTGTGGGGGCGTCGCTCACGGGTTCGCGCCGGTCTCGGGCGCGGGCGCGGCTGCGGGCTCGGTCTTGATCTCCGGCCAGGCAACCAGCTCCACGTTTTCCCGCAGATCGGACGGCACGAGCAGGCTGAAGCGGGACTCGCCGGTGAAGAAGCGCGCGGCTGTTTCCCCGGTGATCGCGGCGCGGATGGCCCGCTCGGTCAGCGGCGGCTGGCAGGCAAAAACGCGCATCGGGTGCCGCAGTGCGCCGGTGGCGTAGATCGTGAAGGGCTCGGACGAAACGGTGCCGGTGGCCTGTGCTGAGATGGTGGGCGTGGCGGGAAAGCCGGAGCGAAAATCGAGGTCGAGCTGCTGCAGATGGAGGCTGCTTTCCGATGGTGCGATGAAGGCTCCCGGCGTCGCAGTGCCGGACGCGGCGACATTGATTTTTCCGACGAGCGCCGGCGCGCCGCCGGTTCCGGTCAGCCGAACATGGGCCGACACGGTTTGCGCGGGCAGCGCGACTTTCTCGGCCGTCGCCGCCACCTCGAAACGCCACGCGTTCCACGGCGCGCCGGCTGGCGGCAGCACCGCTGGCAGTTCGCGGATCGGCCCGCTGAGAAAGAGGTTCGTGAACGCTGGGTCCCAACCGCCAAACGCCGCGGTGGTCACTTGCGCTTCGCCGCTCACGCTGCCGCCGCTGAGCGGCCCCGCCAGGCGTAGCGCGAGCTTGGCCCCGGCGATGGCGCCGCCGGCGTTTTCGCCGGTGGGGAAAAGGCGCACCCGGCTCTGCGCGCTGCTCACGGCGAGTTGGAGCGAGGGGTCGCGCAGATTTTTGAAATCGATTTCGCCGCTCGCGCTGAAGTCGCCGGTCGGATGCTGACCGGTGAGCTTTTCGACGCGCAGCGTCTGCTCCGCGAACGCCACCGCGCCCTCGACGCCGGTGAGTGCGGCGTCGTTCCAGCCGAGCGGGAGGCGCGCTTTCGCGAGCGTGAGCCGGCCGGCCGTCTTGAGCGCGCCGAGCGGGCCTTCGGCGGTCACGCTGCCGCGGATGATACCTTCGATGGGGACGTTCATTCCGGTGAGCTGCGCGGTTTCGCGCAGGCTGAGGTTGGAGGCGGTGAGGTGGAGTTTCCCGACGGTTTGATCGTCGAGCATTTTCGTGAAAGAGAGGTTCGGCCACGCGTTCCAAAGGTCGAGCGGGAGGAGCGCGTCGCCTTCCAGCCACAGGTCGCGCTGGTGGGTGAGGCGGATGTCCTGGAGCGAGACGGCTTTGTTCACCACGCCCACGCGGGCGGTGAAAGAGGAGACGTCGTCGGACAGCGCGAAGGTCGAGAAGGCGAGGCCGCCGCGCGAGTAGGTGGCCTCGAAGTCGGCATTGATCGGGTGGAGCCGGGCGGCCGTGGCGCCGAGCGAACGGACTTTGCGCAGCCGCGCGAGGAACTTGCCGCTGTGGCCTTTCGCGGAGCCTTCGCCGTCCCAGTCGATGAAGGCGCCGCCGGCGAGCGGCTCGGGGAGGATGGGCTTGTCGAGGAGCGCGGCGTACTTCGCGAGGTCCTGCACGGAGGCGTGCATTTCGCCCCAGTATTGCTTGTCGCCGATGATGTTCATCACGCCGCGTCCGCGGAGGTAGTCGCCGGCGTTGAAGAGCGAGAAATTGGTGAGCTGATACTCGTTGCCGTTGAGTTTCACGCTGGCGTGGAGTTCCTCGATGGGCGCGCTGCGCCAGCGGAGATTCGAGCCGGAGACGAGGAGTTGGCCGTGAAACTGGCGGTCTTTCCCGCGAATCGAGCCGTCGATATTGGCCCGGCCGGCGGCGTATTTGAACTCCGGCAGCAACAGCGCGGACATCTCGGTGAGGTTCTCGATTTTCGCCGCGATGTCGCAGGAAAACTCCGAGCGCCACCACTCGACTCCGGGTAGCGGCACGGCCATTTCGCCGGAAAGATTCAGCCGATTTTTCCCCTGCGCGAGCGCGAGTTCCGGCACGTCGATGCGCCCGCCGAGGAGCTTCGCGCCGAGCACGAGCGAGTCCCACTGCCGCGAGTTCCATTGGAAATTGGCGGCCTCGAAGCGCAGCTCGGCGTTGGCTTGGGCAAACTGCTGCGGCGGGCCGCGAAAGGTGAAGCGACCCGAGGTGATGGTGCCGCCCGCGGCGTCGGACAGGCCGAGGAAGGCGGCCAGTTTCGCGACGTCGATCTGGGAAAACGGCACGGCGACATCGATGGAAAACCGCGGCTCCTTCGGCAGCGTCTGCACGTTGGCGCGGAGTTCGCCGCCAAAGGCCGCGAGCCGGCCGGTGAACTTCAACTGGCCGCGCGCGAAGTCCTTCAGGGCGGTGGAAAATCCCGTGACCTGCACGCCGGGTTCGAGGGTGAGCCCGGCGATTTCCAGCGCGCCATCCCGCAGGGCGGTGGTGCCTTGCGCCTCCCGGAAAGTGCGCCGGAGCCACGGCTGTTTCACGATCATCTCGCCGATGTGGATCGTGCCCGTCTCCACGCTGCTCAGCGTGACCGCGGTGCGGGTCAGGCGGAGGTAGTCGCCATTGCTTTCAAAAATGAAGTCCACGCCCGTGGCGGTGACCCGCTCCGGCAGCGCGAGCCAGCGGCCGTGCGGGCGCGGGATGCGGAATCCCGCGGGCACGGCGGGCACGGCATTCTCCGTCGGCGGCGGGAGGCGCAGTTTGCCGGTCACGTTTTCCAGCGTGAGCCGCTCGAACCACGCGCCGGACGCGCGGGGCAACAGGCTCGTCCAGTTCAGAGCGGCCGTGGCGGTGCCGATTTCCACGCGCGTGATCGGGCCGTTGTTCCCTTCGTAGGTCCACACAGAATCGCGGAGCACGATGGGTTCGAAGAGGCTGCCTTCGAGCGCGCGGATCTGCACGTCGCCGCCGTGGCACCACGCCTCGCCCCGGATGGCGTGGCGGAGGGCGAAGCGGAAGCAATCCGGCTGCAGGAGCACGACCACGAGGACCGTGGCGAGCAGGAGCAGCACGAGGCGCAAGGTCCGCCAGCGGCGTGGGCGCGGAGGAGCGGCTTTGGCCGGAGCGGAGGCTCGCGAGGTAGAAAGAGACGTCGTGGTTCTCAAGACAGGGCGGGAAGCGTAGCGGGCCGCGCGGAAAAGGAAAGCGGGCAGGGAGGGGAGGCGAATGACGAATGACGAATGACGAATGACGAGGGACGAGGGACGAATGAGGATGGACGAATGAGGAATGGCGAATGACGGGCGGGCGGGTGTGCGATCGTCATTCGGGCTTCTTTCGTCATTCCACATTCCACATTCGTCATTCCCCACCCCGCCCGGCTCACCGCTGGCAGCGCGGGCACCAGCGGGTGGTGCGCCCACCAATGGTCGCGGTGCGGAGCGGGCCGCCGTCGCGCGGGCAGCGACCGGTGGCGGTCCAGCGCTGGTGGTAAAACCAGTCGTCGGGCGGATCGGAGAAATCCACGGCGACGGTGGCCAGCGACACGGCGCAGACTTCGCGGGCCTCGCGCCAGAGCGTGGCGGCTCGGGCTTTCGTGAGCGTGCCGCAGAGCGCCGCGGGGGCGATTTTCGCGCGCCAGAGGATTTCGTCGGCCATCCAGTTGCCCACGCCGGGAAAGGCGCTCTGGACGAGGAGCGCGGCCTTCACGGCCAGACGCGCGCGCCTTGCCAGAAACGCCTGCACGAGATCCGGCGTGAACTCCGGCGCGGTCACCGCCAGCGGGAGCGCGGTCCACCACGCGGGCGCGGCGCGGCCTTCATGAAAGAGCACGCGGCCGAACATGCGCGGGTCGCTGAAAACGAGCGCGTGCCGCTTTTGAAAAAGGACCAGGTGATCGTGTCGGCTGGGAACGAAGTCCGGCGGCTCGACGCGCAGCTTGCCGGTCATGCCGAGATGCACGCCGAGCCAGAGGTCGAGGGAAAAGCGGAAGAGCATCTGCTTCGCGCGCGCCTCCGAGCCGAGCAGCTTCGCGCCGGGCATCTGCTCCGCGAGCCGCGCCACGTCCGCACCGCGAAAGAGGCGCTTTTCGCCGTGCAAAGCCACGCGCGTGATCGTCCGCCGCAGCCCGCCGTCCCACACCTTCCGGTAGTATTCGACCTCGGCGAGTTCGGGCACGGCCTTAGTTCACAAACCGCAGGCAGAGCGGGTAGCGGTAGGCTACGCCTTCATTGGCCTTCACTGCGGCGATGATGGTGACGATGACATCGAACAGCCAAACCGCCGGCAAGAGGACGAAGCCGATGAGCACAAAGAGCGAAACTGCCGCGATGATGAACGCCAGAGTCATGGTGATTTGGAAGTTGAGCGCTTCCTTTCCCTGATCGGCGACCAGCGGCATGGAGTCCTTTTTGAGCATCCAAATAAGAAGCGGGCCGCCGATATGGCCAAACGGGATGAAGTGGCCGGCGAAGCTGCTGAGATGGGCGAACATCGCCCAAGTGCGTTCTTCGGCGGGCGTCGGGGCGGTGGTGGGTGGGGGGAGAGGAGAGGCAGGAGTATCCATGGCGCTCAGCGTAGTCTGGGGAATCCGCGTGCCAATGCGAAATCCTGTGGCGTTGCCAGCGCGCCGCGATCCGCGCACGTTGCCGGGCGTGACTTCCATCCGCCCGTTTCAC
>CAIQUL010000073.1 GCA_903874975.1 uncultured Chthoniobacter sp.
ATCGAGGCCGCGAGCAGCGCAGCGGGGGCCGGCGTGGATGCCTACTGGCGCATGGAGAAAGCCCTCCGCTCCGCCGAGTCGCGCTTCGATTCCTGCATCGGCTGCACCGGCGCGATCTACGCCATTCGCCGCGCGCTGTTCACGCCGATCCCCGCCGACACGCTGCTCGATGACGTCGTCATCCCGATGCTCATCGCCGCCACCGGCGCGCGCGTCATCCACGACTCCGACGCCCTCGCCTTCGATCCCCAGACGCTCGAACCCGCCAGCGAACAACGCCGCAAACAGCGCACCCTCGCAGGCAATTTCCAAATGTTCTTCCGCCATCCCGGCTGGCTGCTTCCCTGGCGGCACCGGCTCTGGTGGCAATTGCTTTCCCACAAATACCTGCGCCTCGCCGCGCCCCTTTTTCTCGTCACCGCTTTCGCCGCCAATCTCGCCCTCGCCGCCGAACCCGCATACCGGGCGATCCTCGCCGGCCACGTCTTGTTTTACACCGCCGCCGCGCTCGGGCTGGCGCTCCGCTCGCGCCGGTGGCGCGTTCTTTCCCTCCCGGCCGGATTCGTCTTCCTCAACTTCATGACGCTCCGCGGCCTCCTCTACTTCCTCTCCCACCGGGACCGCTCCGGCTGGAGGTAGGCTCCGCCTATCGCGTGAGGAAAAGGGAAAGCCTTTCGACCCAGAGCTTCGAGGAAAACGGGGCATGCGCCAGCCCCTTGCGGCACACCGTCCTGGCCTCGCCTGGCTTGTTCTGCTTCCGGAGGATGTAAACGGCGTTCGCGTAATTTTGCGCCACGAAGCGCCGCTTGGCTGCAGCATCGATCAAACCGGACCGCAGAATGATTTGCGCCGTCTCCAGCTCCTGCCGCACCGACATCCGGATGGTCCCCGAGTCCGCATGCAACAGGATGTTCAACAGCGGCTCGCCCTCGTATTTGGCGAACTGGACGCCGCTCTCCCGCAGCCTCGTGAAAAAATCCAGATCCTCCGCCGCGCGAAACTCGGGATCATACCGAACCCCACGACTCCACGCGGCCGCCGTCAACATCACGCACAGGCCAATGCGGTTGCTCGATCGAAACAACTCCTGCGGCGACGGCGTGTGCTCGATCTCGCGTCCCCCGTCCGTCCTTACGACCCAGCAGTCCGCATAAAACGCTCCCGCCTCCGGCGTCTTCTGCGCCAAAGCCACGAGCTTCTCCAAAGCATCCGGCTCGAAATAATCGTCCTGCGCCAGACGCAGGAGCAGCGTTCCTTTGGCCGCAGAAAAACCCGTGTTCCAGCCCGCCGACACCCCTTGGTTTCCCTCATGATGCTGGCACCGCACCGCCGGATGGGCCGCCGCCAACCGCTCCGCCAGCGCCCGCGAACCGTCGCTGCTCCCGTCATCCACGAGGATGACCTCGACCTGCGGGTAAGTCTGATCCACGCACGACCGCACCGCCTTTTCCAGAAACCGCTCCCCGTTGTAGATCGGCACGACCACACTGACCAGCGGGGTGGACGACGCAGTCATGCGGCGGGCGCGTTTGGCTGGCTCCCCGGAGGCAGCGGGGTCAGGCGGAAGATGAATTCGTGCGCCCACAGGCTGGGCCAAACGCGGGCGAGAAATCCCAAGACTCGCTCCTGTAGTTTGCCCAGACGCCACAGGCGCCAGCGCTGACACGGCTCCAACGGCACGCAACGCAGCGAGGCCTCGTCCAGCACGGCTGCCGCAGAGAAATGCTTTGCGAGATTCTCCCGCGTGAACCAGCGCAAGTGCCCGTGATCAAAGAGACCGTGGTCATCCAGCGGGAAGCGGCCGCCCAGCAGGGTCAAGCGACCGAGGATGCTGCCGACATTCGGTACGCACACGATGAAGACCCCGCCGGGAACCAGCAGCGGCGCGGCGCGCGCCAGCGTGGCTGCCGGATTGAAGAGGTGCTCCAGGACATCCAGAAAAGAAATCGCGTCGAACGTCCCATCCTTGAGCCCCTGAGCCCGCAAATCCTCGGCGGAGCCCTGCATCACCCGGTGGCCCCGGCCCGTCGCCTCCCGCCAGCTCGCCTCGCTGATCTCGACACCCGTGGCCTCGTGACCCAGCTCCGTCAGATACGTCAAAAAGCGCCCCACTCCGCAGCCCACATCCAGCACACGCAATTTTTCTCCCGCCGGCAACAACCCCGCCGCCAACCGCTCTTTCCGCCCCACATGCGTGACGCCCTCGCCATACATTTTTTCCCGATACCAACCCTCGTTCGAGCCCGCCAGCAGCGCCGCTGCGTTCGTTCCACCGGAAGGTTGTCGGCTGATTTCCTGCGGCATTGATGCAACGATCTAAAGAACCGAATCGGGATTGCAACTGCGGATTTCCCGCACCGCCCCTCAGCGTCACGCCAGCATCTCAGAAATGCGCCGCCTCCCGCTACCACGACGAGCCTTGCGCGCGAAATCCGGCGGCGCAATCATCGGACTCCATGCCCGCCCCAGCCACCTCGTTCCACCTCGCGCGCTGCCCATGAGCGGGAGGTCCAGAGCGATCGATATCCTGCGGGCCGTGGCCGTGCTGCTCGTCATCGGCATGCACACCGCGCCGTGCCCACCGGAGACTCCCGTTTTTCTCAAAACGCTGGTGGCCTGGCTCACGACGGGCGGGTGGGTCGGAGTGGATTTGTTTTTTGTGCTCAGCGGCTTCCTCGTTTCCGGCCTGCTCTTCCGCGAGCATCGCGAGCACGGCTCGATCTCCTTCCGTCGCTTCTTCATCCGCCGCGGACTGAAGATCTATCCGGCATTTTGGGTCTTCATCGGGACCACGGTCCTGCTGCGACTGCTCCGCCATTCGGAGATTCCGCTCCCGAAGCTCCTCGCGGAATTGTTCTTCGTGCAGAACTACGCACCCGGCCTATGGACGCACACTTGGTCGCTCGCAGTGGAGGAGCACTTCTATCTGCTTCTCCCGCTCTGCCTCATCCTGCTTGGTCGCTGCAACTCCTCGTCCCGTGATCCCTTCCGTCCGATCTGCGCGCTCTTCGCGATCCTCGCCGGGCTTTGTCTCGCCCTCCGGGTCGCCCATGCGCATTGGCACCCTGTCTTTACCCACCTGACCCATCACTTCCCCACGCATCTGCGGATTGACTCACTCTTCTTCGGAGTCGTGCTGTCCTACTTTTTTCACTGCCATCCGGTCCCTTTTGCGCGGTTCGTGCAACGCTACCGGACTCCCATGATTCTTCTGGGGGCGGCGCTGCTGAGCCCCGCATTCATCTTCCGGCACAGTTCGACCCCGTTCATTTACACGTTCGGCTTTTCGCTCTTCTACATCGGTAGCGGTCTGATCCTCGCCGGGAGCCTGGCGCGCGAAGTTCACGACAACTGGCTGACCCGCGCCTTGTCTTTCATCGGCGCTCATTCTTACTCGATCTACCTTTGGCACACCTTCATCGCGCATGATGGCGCGACGGTCCTGAAGCGCGTGCTCGGCGCCCATTGGAACTGGTACATTTACGCAGGTGCGTATTGGACCGGTGCCATCCTGTTCGGCGTCTTGATGTCCTTGCTCGTCGAGTATCCGTTCCTGCGGCTCCGCGACCGGTTCTTTCACTCGCGTGCGAGCCAGGGGTTCGGTGCGCCCACCCCCCCGCGCGGATAAACGTCAGCGCGCTCTTCGCCGCTTCCGCCAAAACCGCAACGCCGCCACGAGCGCCCCGCCGACAGCCGCGAGCGCGGCCAGCTTCGCCTTTAGGCTGACCTGCGGGGCAAACGACCGCAGCACCCCCTCCACCTTCAGCCATTGGCGCATGAGCCATGCGGGTTCCCGATCACGCACCCCGAGGTAGGCCAAGAGGTCGCTGGTCTGCTGCTCGCTCAGCCCATCCAGCAGCCCTTCCGGCATGAGAGAAGTGGGCCGCGCTTGCTCCGAGGCGATCTTGCTCCGGGGCACGCGGACGAGTCGGTTTCCGACCGTCACCAAAATGATCTCCCCGGCGTTGGAGCCCTGCATCCGTCCCAGAAAAACCTCGCCGTCGGTGGTCTTCACCTCCTGCGTTTCGTGTCCCGATTTGATACTCTCGGATGGCTTGCGAATGAGGTTCAGCACTTCGTTCGCCGAATATATCTCCCCCAGTCCGCCGAGATCCGGCCCGAGCATATCGTCCCGTCCGCCGAGCGAGTGGCGGGCCGCTCAGCCCCGCTCCTCGAAAAGCTTTTTGCCCGAACTCACATTGCCTTTCACGAAGGGAAACTTGGACTGGACCGCCGCCCCCGGCTCCACCCACGCCGCAGGCAGGAACCGATAGATCGCCCCATCGGCCATCGGCGAGGGCTGATGCCCAGGCGCTTCCCGGCCAAAGAGCGTCGCGTAGAGATCACCATTCGCGGCGAAGGCCAGCGCGGTCACCTTCGGCACCTCGTGAGCGAAGGGAAATTCCTGCGCCCGATATGCTCCGCCGGGCTGCCGCAACAATCGCACGCGCACGATGGAACCCCGGTTAAAGAGCCAGTCCGGTCCCCAGCAAGCCATGAACAGATCGCCCCCGGTCGCTCCGAATTCGTTGGTCGGCGCATTGAAAGCCAGCGCCGTAGGAGCGACTCCATACTGCACGCTCACCAACGGCGACTGGGCGGGCGGATGGCCCGGGAACTTGGATGGATTCTGGCCATAGAAGCGATCCCGAAGGCCCACGTTCAGCTCCTCGCCGGGGTTTTCTCCGCCTCGGTTGTCGGTGAAAAAGAGGTCGCCCTCTAGGTTGAACGCCATGCCATACGAAAAGCGCAATCCCGTGGCGAAACGTTCGACCTGCTGGCCGTCGGGCGAAAGCCGCAGGATCGATCCACGCCACGCCTTCGGGTCCGCGGCGGCCAAGTCGAGACAGGTCAAAATGCCCGTCGCGCCCGTGGCATAGACGCGCTCTCCGCTGATCGTCGGGACGGTGCGCGGACCGATGCCCGCGGACGATTCCTCGAAGCGCGCCGGATAACCGTGCGCCCAGCGGCGCGCGCCGGTGAGCAGATCGTAGCAGACGATTTCCTCGCGCTCCGCCGCCTGCTCCAGAGTCACCGCCAGTCGCCCCTGGACCGCAAATCCCGCCCACCCCGCGCCGATCGGCTGACGCCACAGCAACTGCGGCGGCGACTGGTCCCACACGGGCGCGAGGGCAGGTTCGGCGAGCACGCCATTGCGCTGCGGCCCGAGGATTTGCGCAAAGTCCGCGCCCCCGCGGACGACCTGCGCGGAACCTTCCACCGGCGCCAAATGCCGCGATGGCGCGACCTCCGGGGAGGCCCAGCGCCACTCCAAAATCGGGATGAGATCTCCGGTAAAACCGCGCACCCGCACGAGCAGCGCGGACGCGCCCACCGCTGCGAGCAGCGCACCCAGCACGAGCAGCCTCGTCCGCACCCGGAGGCGCGAAAAAAAGAGCAGCCAGACCAGCAGGAGGACCACCGCAACCCCCAGCATCTGGAAGGTCCCGCGCACTTTGAACTGCCGGTCCGAGTCGCGAAAAAACCAAATCTGCCCCCACCGCAGCGCGGCCAGAACCACCACGACCAGAGCAGGCCACCAGCGGGTTGATTGCGGGGAAGACATCGTGCTCGAACGTTGATGCAGGATGCGGGCCGACGACGCTACGCCGCGCGGCAGACGAGGTTGCAGTATTCCTCGCCGGGTTCGAGGCGTTGAAACTTCACCCGGCCGGCCGCTTTCGCGCGCCAGATTTCGTAGCCCATCGCGCGCACCATTTTCAGCAGCGCGTCCCCGCTCACGCCGAAGCGCTCCAGGCAGGGCGGGTTGTATTCCATCAGCATCGCCGGGCGGCAGCGGGTCAGCGTCTCCGCGCCACCGGCCAGCACTTTGCACTCGGCACCTTCGACATCGAGCTTCAGCGCATCCACGCGCTCGATCCCGCGTTCGCGCACAAAGCCGTCGAGCGTCATGGTCGCCACATTCTCCGTGGCCAAGCCGCCGTCACTCGGCACGTCGATCCGCCCGGTCCCGCGGTTGCCGTCCTGCGCCACGCTCATCGCCACGGTGCCGACGCTGTCCGAAAGCGCCAGCCGCACTGCCTCGCACGACAGCCCAGGATTGAGCGCCGCGTTCTGCGCGAGGCACTGGTAATTCGCGCCGGCCGGCTCAAAGGCGAA
Source organism: uncultured Chthoniobacter sp. (assembly GCA_903874975.1). Classification (GTDB taxonomy): domain Bacteria; phylum Verrucomicrobiota; class Verrucomicrobiia; order Chthoniobacterales; family Chthoniobacteraceae; genus Chthoniobacter. The sequence goes on from CAIQUL010000073.1 coordinate 6,121, forward strand.
CGCCCGCGCCCCACGCTGCGCCGCCCGCAGTCCGTAGTAGCCGTAGTAACTGCCGATATCGAAGAACACCGAGCCCGGCTGGATCAGCGGCAGAAACTCCCGCTCATCGTACGGGTCGAGCGCCGCGTGGTAGTAAAGCCGCCGCTGCATCGCGCACTCCGGTCCGAGCCGCCAGCGCAGCCCCTGACGCTCCACCTCGAATTCCCGCCCGCGATCCGCCGCATCAATGCCGAAAGCGCTCAAGCCGCCCTCAATCACCCGCCACTTGCCGCGGTGATAGGGCAAACGCGTCGCGTAGATTTCCAAGGCGGATTTGGCAAGACGGCGGAACATGGAGCGGCGGGGAAGATGCGCGGCCAGCCAAACTCCGTCAAACCTGGACCCAAGGGGGACTCGATCCGGCCTCGTCTTTTCCGCGTCTCCGCGTAGCCTCGGCGCGTGTCCGATCTTTTCTCCGCACCGTCCGTTGAATCCGCCGCGCCCGCGGCCAGCGCACCGCTGGCGCAGCGCATGCGGCCGGCTTCGCTGGATGAGTATGCCGGGCAGGAGCACATCCTCGCGCCGGGGAAACTGCTGCGCCGTGCGATTGAGGCGGATCGCATTTCGTCGATCATCCTGTTCGGTCCGCCGGGGACGGGGAAGACCACGCTCGCGGAGATCA
>CAIQUL010000074.1 GCA_903874975.1 uncultured Chthoniobacter sp.
GGGTCAACCAGGAACTCAAACGCCGCACTCGCGTCGTCTCCATTTTCCCAAACGAAGCCTCCCTCCTCCGCCTCGTCTCCGCTCTCCTCACGGAAACTTCCGACGATTGGGAGTCCTCCAATTCTTACCTCAACATGCTCCCATCCATCTCGCCTTCCGCCTGACCTCCGCTGCTTTTACAGAAAACAATTTGCGCCGCCTGGTTGCCGAGATCGGGTCCGACTACGACGCCGTCGCCGCGGAGTTGGTGGCATGCGGCGCACGTGGCTTTGCCTTTGAAAAGGTCGCGCCCCGCCTGCCAGTTGCCGCCGGCGATTTCGGGGAGGCTGCTCACCCTTTCTTGAAAAGTGGTGGAAGTGGCGAAGGGCAGGGGGATGCGCCGTGCAGGCAGCGCACGCGGGCGCGGGTCGCGATTGGTGAAATAGGAAACGTCGAGCGCTTTGATGCTGCGGCGCGTAGTCCCACACGCTCGGCTCGTCGATCACGTCGGGCAGCCACTTCGGATGCCGCGGCGGAAAGCCGTAGTGCCGCCCGGTCTGGATGTGCAGCAGCTCGTCGAACGGATTCCCATTCGGCACCCACGTCGCACCTTCCTGATCGGTGCCGAAAAGATCGCCATCGAGCTGTCCACGCGCCGGTGCATGAGATAGCCCGCCTTCATCAGCTCCGGGTCGTCGAAGTTTTTGATCACCGTCTCGCGCGTCTCGGGCACGCCGTCGCCGTCGGTGTCGCGAAAGCGCACGACCTCATTGGTCAGCACCGTGTAGGCGCGCCGTCTTTCACCGCCATGCTGAGCGGGTAGTTCTCGTTCGTCGCCGGGGCGGAAGTGTTCACCTTGTCCTTCAGCCCGTCGCCATTCGTGTCGCGCAGCACGTGAAAGCGCCCGTCGCAACCGCCGGCCAAGAGCCGCCCGTCCGGGGCATCCTCCACGTTGTTCAAATGGGTCAGCTTCACCGGCAGCTCGCGCACCGTGAAACCCGGCACGAGCATCGTGATTCCCGCCTCCGCCGGCGTCGGCGGAAAAGGCGGCTCCGGCTGCTTGTTCGGCACGAACGGGATGAACGGCTCGACGGCGAGGGCGGAGACGCCGAGGAGGAAGGGGGAAGACGGAGTTTCATGGCAGCGACGATGGCCGAACCTCGACCCGACGCGCCGGGCCGGTGCTCGGGCCGGTAGCGCCGGACTCGGGGTGGCGATCGGCCGCGCGGGCAGGCCGGAGGCTGGCGCGATATCGCTCCGTCAGCGGAAAAAGTTCTTCGCCTTTTCGAGGAAGCTGCGGTTCATCGGGGAGTTTTCCTCGCCCATGAGTTCGGCAAATTCGGTGAGTTTGGCCCGCTGCTCGGAGTTCAGTTTGGTGGGGACTTCCACCACGACGCGAACGATGAGGTCGCCGCGGGAGCTGGAGTTGAGCGACGGGATGCCTTTGCCGCGCAGCTTGAAGGCGGTGCCGCTTTGGGTGCCGGCGGGGATTTTGAGCTGAGCCTGGCCTTCGAGGGTCGGGACGTTCAGTTCGCCGCCGAGGGTGGCGATGCTGAAGGCGACGGGCACTTCGCAGAAAAGGTTGCTCTCTTCGCGCTCGAAAACTTCGTGCTCCTTGATGTGGATGACCACGTAGAGGTCGCCGGGCGGGCCGCCGCGCAGGCCGGCTTCGCCGTTGCGCATGCTGCGCAGGCGGGAGCCGTCCTCGATGCCGGCGGGAATTTTCAGTTTGATGCGCGTTGGCGATTCGGCGCGGCCTTCGCCGTTGCACTTCCGGCACGGGTGATCAATGACCTGGCCGGTGCCGCGGCAGCGCGGGCAGGTTTGCGAGACTTGGAAAAATCCGCGCGAGCTGACGACCTGGCCGCGGCCGCCGCAGTCGCGGCAGGAGACGGCTTTCGAGCCTTTCTCCGCGCCGCTGCCCTGGCACTCGGAGCAGCCTTCCAGCTTGCTGACTTCGATCTCTTTGTCGCAACCGAACGCCGCCTCCTCGAGGCGGATCTGCATGTCGTAGCGCAGATCGGCCCCGCGCTGTTTGGCATCGCGGGACTGCGGCTGCCCGGCCTGGGCGCCGCCGAAAAACTGCTCGAAGATTCCGCCGCCGCCGCCGCCATTGCCGCTCTGGCCAAAGACCTCGCGGAAAATATCGAACGGGTCGTGCGCCGCGCCGCCACCGCGCGGTGCCCCGCCGCCCTGGGCGAAAGCCGCGTGGCCGAAGCGGTCGTAGGCCGCGCGCTTTTCGGCATCCATGAGGATCTCGTAAGCCGAACCGATCTCCTTGAATTTCTCCTCGGCGGTGTGGTCGCCGGGGTTTTTGTCCGGGTGATGTTTGACCGCGAGCTTGCGGTAGGAGCGTTTGATTTCGTCCCCGGAGGCGGAGCGCTGCACCTCGAGGATTTCGTAGTAGTCGCGCTTGGTCATGGCGTGGAATGAGGAATGACGAATGACGGAATGACCAACCGAGCGGGCGTCATTCGGCCTGCGGCGCTCCCTTTGACACCACGACGGTCGCTGGGCGCAGCAGGCGCTCGCGCAGCTTGTACCCGCGCCGGAGTTGGCGGACGATCACGCCCTCGGCGACGGTCGCGCTGGCCTCCTGGGCCACGGCTTCGTGGAGATTCGGGTCAAAGGGCTGGCCCTCGCCGTTGACCGGGTCCACGCCGCTGGCCGTGAGGAAATCGGTGAGCTGCTTGGCGACCATGTCCATGCCCAGGAGGATGGGCGAATTCTCCGCGCCTGCCCGGGCGGCGTTCAGCCCCAGCTCAAAGTTGTCGAGGATCGGGATGAATCGTTCGAGAAACGCGGCATTGGCGAATTTCACGGCGTCGTCCTTTTCACGCGCAGCACGTTTGCGAAAGTTTTCCAGGTCGGCCTGATTGCGCAGCGCGAGGTCGCGGAAGCGCAGCACGTCGGCTTGGAGTTGCGCCACGAGGGAATCTTCGGCGGAAGCCTCGGGCTTGGTCTCGTCAGTGTCGTCGGTAGTTGTTTGGTCGGTGATGTCCTGGCTCATTGGTTATTTCTTTCGGATGACGATCAAAGTGATGTCGTCGTGCTGCGGATGGTTGCCCACGAACGCCCGCAGGTCGTCGGTGAGCTTGGTGATGATCCCGGCGGCTCCGGCGGCGGCGCTCGCCTGGATCGCTTGGATCACGTTGGCCATCCCGAATTCCTCGCCCTCCGCATCGAGCGCCTCGGTCACGCCGTCGGTGTAAAGCACCAGGCAGTCGTTGGGTTCGAGCGTCAGGGAAAAATCGGATGTGACCCTATTGAACACGCCCCCACTGTCAATGCCGAGGGCCATGCCGGGCGGGTTGATTTTCGCGACGCTCTGGTCGCTGGCTCTGTAGAGCAGCGGCGCGTCGTGCCCGGCGCGGCTCAGCGTCACGATGGGGCTGCCACTTTCCAGAATCGCGTAGGCCATGCTGATGAACATGTCCTCCTTGATGTCCGGGAAAAGCTGGGCATTGACCACGCGCAGCGCCTCGGATGGCGAGAGCTGCCCGGCCGCGCGCGAACGCAGCACACTGCGGCACATGGCCATGATCAGCGAGGCCGGCACGCCTTTGCCGGAAACGTCGGCGATGGCGATGCCGTAGTGGCTGCCGTCCACGGGAATGTAGTCGTAATAGTCGCCGCTGACCTGCTTCGCGGGGACGTTGATCCCGGCGATCTGGAAGCCCGCGATGTCCGGCGATTCGGAGGGCAAAAGGATGCGCTGAATCTCGTGGGCCACGGCGAGATCCTGGTCGAGGCGGCGCTTCTCGGCGGCCTCGGAAAAGATGATCGCGTTATAGAGAGCGAAGGCCGACTGCTCGGCGATAGCTTTGAAAATCTGAAACTCCGCCGACTGAAACAGCTCGACCTCCGGCCCGCGCGCGATGGCGAGCACGCCGAGGTTTTGGTCGCCGTAGTGCAGCGGGCAAAGCATCGCGCTGGTGACCGGCATCGGCCCCTCCCGGAGCGGCGTGAGGCGGGCATCCTCGCCGCGCAGGAGGAGCGGTTCCTTTTCCCGCCAGATCGTACCGAGGACACCCTCGCCCGCACCCACGGCGTGCTGCCGCAGGTGGCTCGCCCAAGTAAAGCCGGGCTCGGTTCGCACGGCTTGCGGCACGTCGAAAAAGGGCGGGCAATTGCGCGTGGAAAACGCCGGGCGCAGCGTCTCGCTGGCGCGGTCCACGAGGTAGAGCGCGCCGCCGTGCGCGCCGAGGATGCGGAGTGCGCCCTCGACGATGAGCACGTGCAGGTCCGACGGGCGGCTGGTGTCCGAGAGCGCGGCGCCGAGGCCGTGCAGAAAGTCAAAGACGCGAGTTTCTTCGAGGAGGATTTTTTCGCGCGCGCGGCGCAGGGCCACGATCATCTCGCGCTGCCGCCGGTAGATATAAACGAACGAGCCAGCCACCACCGCGAACAGCGCGAAGAAGAGAACTTCCCACATCGGCTTCCTAGCGGACGAGGTGCAAGTCCTGTTTCAGGAAGTCGATCACATCTTTGAACTTTGCCGCGTTGGCCCCGTCCGCCTCCACACAGGCCTCGTGCGCTTCGAGCATCGTCTGCTTTTCCGTCATTTTGTCGGCCCGGGCGTCATCGAGCGCCTCGTGTTTCGCCGGCTCGGCGGGGGCTGGGGCGGCGGGGTGGACGATGGTCAGGAGCTGGTTGAGCCCGAGGTTCATCAGCAGGTCGCGGTTGCGCTCGTTGAGATTGATCAGCCGCAGCTCGCCCTGGCCGAAGTTCCGCAAACCCAGCCCGACCGAGGCCAGCGTGCCCATGAAGGTCGAGTCCATCACCGGGCAGTTCCGCAAATCGATGACGAATTCCCGGAAGCCGCGGTTCATCATCTCCTTGGAAAACTCCTTCAACCCGGTGCTGTTCAAAAACGATCCCTTGCCCTCGACCCGCACCCACACCGTGCGATTTGCTGTGCCGACGAGGATGGATGAGGGCGCAGTCACGGTTTCGATGTCAGATACGCAGGCCGCGGCTGGGCGGAAGAAGTTTCATCGTGGAATCAGTTCCAGAGGAACGACTGGCTGAGCGCGACGATCTTGCCGTTTTCGATCAGCAAGGCGCGCCAGCCGGTGATCTTGCCCTCCTGTTTGTAGTCATCGCCGACGACGCTGAAGTCGCTCTTCACCGAGCCTTTCACGTCCTTGTAAAACAGCTCCTTGGCGAGGACGTAGGCACCGAGATTCTGCTGGCGGTATTCAAAGCGGACAGTGAGGTCGGCGGCGCGTTTCGCGCGCCAGAAGAAGGTGAAATAGTGGCCGTAACGCAGCTCACGATCGAAGTCCGAGACCGCGCCGAAGTTCAGCCGCTGCCGCTCGAAAATGACCATCGGATCAATGGTCGGTTTCTCCGTTGCGCGGTCGTGATGCAGGGCCTTCGTCTTGCGAAACTCAAAGGCATCGTCGAGCGCCAGCGGGAGGACTTTGGCTTTGTCGAGTTGCCGGGGTCGCTCGGCCGCCGGGCTGGCCGCCGCACCCGCGAGGAGGAGCAGCGTGAAAAAAAGGCGTTTCATTGGGGCGAGGAATAGAGCGGGTGCATGTGGCGGTGTCAACGCGTCACCAGCCTGCGGGCGCCGCGCGTTTGTGCTGGTTCAGACGCTCTCCGCCGTCACCTTGTTTGATCCATGATTTCCCTCCGCTACGACCGCGGCCTGCACCTGCCCGAGCACGCGCTCTGGCTCGATCCGCACGCGCGCCAGCCCTGCGCTTTCGTGTCGCACGCGCACAGCGATCACCTCGCTGCGCACGCCGAGATCATCGCCCACCCCAGCACCGCGCGCTTCATGCGCGAGCGACTCCGCGGCACCCGGCGCGAGCACCTGCTGGAGTTCGGGGAAACGCGGACCTTTCGCGACTGCGCGGTCACGCTCCTGCCGGCGGGGCACATCCTCGGCTCGGCACAGTCGTTTGTGGAAAGCGCCGCCGGCACGCTGCTCTACACGGGCGATTTCAAGCTGCGCCCCGGACGCGCCGCCGAGCCCGCGCAGTGGCGGCACGCCGAGACGCTGATCATGGAAACGACCTTCGGCCGGCCGAAGTATGGCATGCCGCCGACCGAGGAAGTCATCGGGCAGATCATCGCGTTTTGCCGCGCGGCGCTGGAAGACGGCGCGGTGCCGATGCTGCTCGCCTACTCGCTCGGCAAAGCGCAGGAGGCGATCCACGCGCTGCTCGCCGCGGGCCTCGCGCCGATGCTCCACGAGGCGGTTTTCAAGATGACGGAAATCCACCGCGAGCTGAGTCCGACTTTCCCGACCGGCTACGTGCGCTTTGCGAAAAAGAACACGGCGGGCAAGGTGCTGGTGTGGCCGCCGAATGCGCGCCACTCCGAGTTGCTCGCGCCCGGCCTGAAGCTCCGCACAGCGGTGCTCTCCGGCTGGGCGCTCGATCCGGGAGCGATCTACCGCTATCGCTGCGACGCCGCTTTTCCGCTGACCGATCACGCGGACTACCCGGACCTCCTCCGCTACGTGGAACTGGTGCAGCCGCGCCGCGTTTTCACGCTGCACGGTTTCGCCGCGGAGTTCGCCGCCGATCTGCGGCGGCGTGGGGTGGAGGCGTGGGCGCTGACGGAGGACGACCAACTCGAACTCCGGCTCCCCGACGTGGTGCCGGCTGCCAACCGGTAACTACGGCGCGATCCAGCGCAGGCCGAGTTGCAGCCAAAAAGGCATCGTCAGCACCGCCACCGCCGAGGTCGCGAGGATCAGCCGCAGGGCGGTCGCGGGATCGCCGCCGTAGTGCTTCGAGAGGATCACGGGCATGACCGCGCAGGGCATCGCCGCCTGCACCAGGATGACCTGGCGCAGCTCGATCGGCCCCGGCAGCCAGCGGGCCAGCGCGAGCATGAGCAGCGGCAAAAGGCCGAGCCGCAGCAGGCACGCGCCGAGCGAGTCGGCGGCGTTCGCCTTGAAATTCAGCTCCCGCATTTGGTCCGCAAAAGTCGCACCCGTGAGGATGAGCCCGAGCGGGATCGCCGCCGCGCCGAGGCGGTGGACCGTCTCCAGCGCGAAGCCCGGCAGCCACCCGCGCGCGCCGCTGAAATGCAGCGCCACGGCGAGCAGGATGGTCACGACCGGCGCATTGAAAAGGTGCCGCCACGCGCGCCGCGGCGACGCCCCGCTGACGAGCAGGATGCCCACGGTCCAGAGCGCGATTTCCACGCCGATATTGTGGGTGAAAAGGACGGCGCTCGTCCGCTGGTCGCCGTGATCGAAAAGTTTCTGGATCAGCGGCAGCGGGATGTAGCCGTAATTAAAGATGCCCGCCGTGAAGGCAAACGTCCGCCGCTGGCGCGGCTCGCGCACGCCGAAGAGCGGCGCAGCGAGGTAGGAAAGCGCGTAGCCGAGCGCGACCGTGCCGAAGCCCACGGCGGGCGCGAGCAGGAGATTGCCGGGCTGATCGAGCGCGCGGTTGCCGAGGAGCGTGTCGAGGATCAGGCAGGGGAAAAGCAGGTTCACCACGACCCGCAGCAGGCTGGTGTCCGCCGCGGCGCTCAGCCAGCCGACCCGCCGGATGCCCCAGCCCGCGCCGACGGTGAGAAAAACCGGTGCGACCGCGAGGAGCAACGGCAGGTATTCCGGGCTCACTTTTTCGCCGGGACCATCAGCTTGTATTCCTTGGCCAGCGCGCGGATTTCCAATTCCGTGAGCCCTTTCGGGATGGTGATGATCCCGTCGCGCACCGGCTTATCAATGACCATGTCCACGACTTGATGGATGCCATGTTTCGTCACGACGAAAACCACCATCGAGCTGCCGCGCCGCAGCGTGCTCGCCGCTTCGAGTTCGATGCGGCCCTTGTTATCGAGCAGGAATGCCGCGCCCCATGTGCCGTCCGCGGCTTGAAACGGATACATGGACCGGATGGTGCGCTCATTGATGGACGGGACCTTTTCGATGAACGCCTGGCGCGGCGGATTCGTGAAGGTGATCGGCGTGGAAAAGGCCTCGGTGTCGCGTGGGTTGGCCTCGACGTAAAAGCGGACGGTGATCTTCGGCGCACCCCCCATGCCGAGGCAGGCGAGCGCGAAGACGACGGGGAGCAAGCGGAGCACGCGGTTCATGGCGCGCGGAGTGTTGGGGCCGGGGATGGCATTTGCCAACCCCGAAACGTGTCGCTACACACCCCGCGATGAAATTCCGCCCCATCTTCATATTGGTCGCCGCTTTCCCGCTCCCGACCTCCGCCGCCGAGACGGTCGCGCCCGCGCCTGCGAAACCCAGCGTCATCCAGCGCCTGCTCCATCCCTTTGGCGGTGGTGCCGCGCCCACCGCACCCACCCCGCCCGCCGCCGCGAAAGACGCCCGCCAGAAACTGCCGAAGAAGGAGTCCGGCGCGACCACACCCGCCCCGCCGCCCGCCGCCGAACCCGCCGCCCCGCCGAAGAGCGGCGTTATGCACCGCCTGCTCCACCCCTTTGGTGGCCCCGCCGCGCCCGGTGCGGCCAAGGATGCGCGCCTGAAAGGCGTGGAGATGGGTGCCAGCGTCGAGTCGCCCGCGCCGAAGCTCGCCGAAACGCGCGAGGTCAAAGTCACGGTCACGCTCGCTAACAAGGGCAAGAAGCTTGCGCAACTGGCCTTCCCGACCAACCAGCGCATCGAGGTGCTGCTGAAAGACAAGGCCGGAAAAAAATTGATCCAGTGGTCCGAAGACCAGGCGTTTTTCGCCGAGCCCACGCTCATCACGATCAACCCCGGCGAGCGTCTCGAGTACGCCGCGACCTTCTCCACCCGCGACCTCGTGGCCGGCGAGACTTACACCGTGGAGGCCTTTTTTCCCAGCTTCCCGGAACTCCGCCGCACCCTCGGCCTCGCGCCGGAGAAGTGAGGCACGCCAAGGCTGACCGCCTGTCACCTGCCCACTTCTTCTCCTGCTTTGGAAAGTGACAGGAGAAGGAGAAGAAGACCGGGGACTCATCCAGGCACGCCACCCGCGAAAATCCCCGGAACTTTCCTGTTTACAAATTCCCCCGGACCCTCTTTCTTCCCGGCTCCACGCGCGTAACCGCAAGTCAAACGCACCGTTGGTCCCTGGGTTGCCGAGTCTCATGCTCGGCGGCTGTCGCGTCAGGGGAAACCCGGTGAAATAGAAAGAATCGTTAATCATGCCCGTTCGTTTAGGACGTTTCGAAATGCCGAAGTCCCTCACCAAGGTCGAGGACTCAGCCACAGAAACCTACGCCAAGTTCATCGCCGAGCCCTTCGAGGCCGGCTACGGCCACACCGTCGGTAACTCGCTGCGCCGCGTGCTGCTCTCCTCGCTCGAGGGCGCGGCCATCACCTCCGTGAAAATCGAGGGTGCCAACCATGAGTTCCAGACCCTCCCGCATGTCGTCGAGGACGTGACGGACATCGTGCTCAACCTCAAGAAAGTGAAGTTCAAGGCCCACGATCACGACGTGCGCAATCTGCGAATCAACGTGAACAAGGAGGGAACCGTGACCGCCGGCGACATCGAGGACTCCGCGCAGTGCGAAGTGCTGAACAAGAGCCTCGTCATCTGCACGCTCGACAAGAAGCACCGCTTCGAGGCCGAGCTGGAGGTCAAAGTGGGCCGTGGCTTTGCCCGCGGCGACGAAAACAAACATCCCGACCAGGCGATTGGCGTGATCGCGATTGACTCGATCTTTTCGCCCGTGACCCGCGTGAAGTATGCGGTGGGCAACACCCGCGTGGGCCAGCGCACCGATTACGACAAGCTCGAGATCGAGATCTGGACCGACGGGCGCATCACCCCCGAGGAGTCGCTCGTGCAGGCTTCGTCGATTTTGAAAAAGCACTTCGAGCCGTTCTACGCCTACGACGAAAACGCCGTGGAGTTTGACGAAATGCCGAAGGAGCAGACGCAGGAAAACCAGAAGATGAAAAAGCTTCTGAACATGAGCGTGAACGAGATCGAACTCTCCGTGCGCGCCGCGAACTGCCTGAACAACGCCAACATCACGACCGTCGGCCAGCTCGCCCTGAAGAGCGAGGCGGAGATGCTCAAATATCGCAACTTCGGCAAGAAATCGCTCAACGAGATCAAGGACAAGCTGGTCCAGCTCAACCTCTCGCTCGGCATGAAATTCGACGACGGCATGGTCGATCCGCAAGGTGCGGAACCGGTCGCTACCGCCGCCGACTCCGCCGACGCCGACGAATAACCGCACTCAAAAAAACACCTCATGCGTCACCAAAAAAAGACGGTCAAACTCGGGCGGAAAGAAGGGCATCGGAAATCGATGCTCGCCAATCTCGCCTGCAGCCTGATCGAGCACTCCCGTATCCAGACCACCCTCGCCAAAGCCAAGGCCGTAAAGCCGATGGCGGAAAAGATGGTCACCCTCGGCAAAAAGAAAACGCTGCACGCCCGCCGCACCGCGCTCGCGGTGCTGCGTCAGGCGAACATCGTGAAAATCCTGTTCGACGACATCGCCCCGCGCGCGGCTGATCGCAAAGGCGGCTACACCCGCATCGTCAAGCTCGGCCAGCGGCAGAGCGATGCCTCCGAGATGTGCTTCATCGAGTGGGTGGACGCACCGGTCGCCGTGGAAACCGCGCTGCCCGAGCCCAAGGCCAAGGCCGTGAAAAAGCCCGCGGCCAAGAAGGCGGAGGCGCCTGCGGCGGAAGCCGAAGCCGAAGCCAAACCGGCGAAGACGCCCCGCGCGAAGAAGACCGACGAGTAGTCCTCGGCTTCGAGCAAACATTCAGGGCGGCGCTCCTTCCGAGCGCCGCCCTTTTTTTGTGGGCGGCGCGGGATTTCGGCTTGTGTCAGCGCACGCTTGGTCCGCTACGTTCCGCCCCCCCAATTCGGCCTGCGGCGGAAACTCCGCGGTCGGTGACATTCCGCATTTTCCCAATCCACATGAAACGCCTCTTCCTTGCCCTCCTCGCCCTCGCCGCCCCGCTCCACGCGCAGACGGCGAAACCCAACATCGTCCTCATCCTCGCCGACGATCTCGGCCCGAATGATCTCTCGTGTTATGGCCGCAAAGACCACGCGACGCCGAACCTGGACAAGCTCGCGACGCAGGGGATGCGCTTCACCAGCGCCTACGCCGCGCAGCCCATCTGCTCGCCGTCGCGGGCGGCGCTGCTGACCGGTAAATGTCCCGCGCGATTGCACCTCACGAATTTCCTCCCTGGTCGGGCCGACGCGCCGACGCAGAAACTGCTCCAGCCCGTGATCGAGGGGCAACTCCCGCTGGAGGAATTCACCGTCGCCGAACTGCTGAAGGCCGCGGGCTACACCACGGCGTGCATCGGGAAATGGCACCTCGGCGGCGCGGGCTTCGGTCCGAAAGAGCAGGGGTTCGATGTCGTTTTCGCGGGCGAGTCCAAGACCACACCGACGGCAGAGGAGGGGAGCAAAGGCGAGATCGGGCTGACCGTGGAGGCCGAGAAATTCATGGAGGCGAACAAGGACAAGCCGTTCTTCCTCTACCTCCCGCACAACAGCCCGCACATCCCGTTTTCCGCCCGGCCTGAGGATGCGGCGAAACACGCGGGCGCGTTCAACCCGGCGTATGCCGATGTCGTCGCGCGCCTTGATGCGGCGGTCGGCCGCATCATGGCCAAAGTCGAGGCGCTCGGCCTCGCGGACCGGACGGTTTTCATTTTCACCAGCGACCACGGCGGGCTGCATGTCCTCGAGTCGCCCGGCACGCCGGCTACGCACAACACGCCGCTCCGCGCGGGTAAAGGCTTTCTCTACGAAGGCGGACTGCGCGTGCCGCTCATCGTCCGCTGGCCGGGCAAAGTCGCGCCCGGCGTGAATGACACGCCCGTGCTGCTGACCGACCTCATGCCCACGCTGCTGGAATGGGGCGGCGTGAACCCCGGCAACGCCGTGGGCCCGCTCGACGGAGTGAGCCTGCTGAAAATGTTCACGGGTATCGCGCTGCCGCCGCGCCCGCTCTTCTGGCACTTCCCGCATTACACGAACCAGGGCGGACGCCCCGCCGGCGCGGTGCGCGAAGGCGACTGGAAGCTCGTGGAAAACTACGAAGACGAAAGCGCGGAGCTTTTCGACCTCGGGAAAGATCCCGGCGAAACCACGAATCTCGCCGCGCAGGACAAAGGGCGCGCGGATGGTTTGCAGAAAAAACTCCGGGAGTGGCGCAAGCGCACCGGCGCGCAGGAGTGCGCCTCGAACCCGGCCTTCGACCCCGCCGCGCACGCTGCGCTCTACGTCACGCGCGACCCCTCGAAGCTCCCCGCCGCGGACAAAACCGCCGCGCAACTCGAAGCCGAATGGAAGCCTTGGCGCGCGGCCATGAACGCCGCCGCGCAAGGCGGCAAGCCGCTCGTCACGCCCGCGACCGGCGACATCCGGTTGCACGGCGCCGAGGCCCAGGTCCACGGCGAAAAGCTCCGCTACGAGCCTCAGCCGATGAAGCGCACGCTCGGCTTTTGGGTGAATCCCGCCGACTGGGTGAGCTGGGATTTCGACGTGACCAAGGCCGGCAAGTACGAAGTCGAAGTCCTGCAAGGCTGCGCCGGCGGCGGCTCGGAGGTCGCTGTGGAGGTCGCCGGGCAGAAGCTCACCTTCACCGTCGAAAACACCGGCGGGTTTCAGCAGTTCATCGCGCGCAGCATCGGCGTGGTCGATCTGCCCGCCGGCAAACAGACGCTCGCCGTGAAGCCGCAATCCAAGAAAGGCGGCGCGGTGATGGATGTCCGCCAAGTCACACTGCGGCCGAGCGCTGGGAAGTAAGATTGCCGCCGCGCCGCGCCCGCCGCTAGTCTCCCCGCCATGCCTTCCTTCGACATTGTTTCCGAAATCGACACGCAGGAAATCGACAACGCCATCAACCAGGCCCGCAAAGAACTCGCCACGCGCTTCGATTTCAAAGGCAGCCGCGCGACGATCGAGTGGGAGGACAAGGAGTCGAAAATCGTGCTCCAGGCCGAGGACGGCACGAAACTCAAGAGCTTGCACGAAATCGTCGTCGGCAAGCTCGCGCGCCGGAACATCGACCTCCGCAACGTTGAGCGGAAGGACCCCGTGATCTCGCCACTCGGTCATGCCACGCAGGACTTTGTCATCAAACAGGGACTCGACGGCGACAAAGCCAAGGAGATCGTGAAGGCGATCAAGGCGGAGAGTTTCAAGGTGCAGAGCGCGCTGCAGGAGCGGCAGATCCGCGTCACCGGCAAAAAACGCGACGACCTTCAGGAGGTCATCGCGTTTTGCCGCAGCCAGGATTTTGAGGTCGTGCTCGGCTTTAAGAACTTCCGCGACTGACGGGCGCGGCTACGGGCCTTTCAGCCCAAAGATGCGGGCGAGGAAGCTGAGTTCGTCCGCCTTCTCTTCGATGATCTTGGTGGTCGGTTTGCCGCTGCCGTGGCCGGCTTTGGTCTCGATGCGGATGAGCACGGGCGGACCGTCGGGTGGCTGGCACTCCTGCAGGCGCGCGGCGAATTTGAAGCTGTGCGCGGGGACCACGCGGTCGTCGTGGTCGCCGGTGGTGATGAGCGTGGCCGGGTAGCGCACGCCGGGCCGGAGCCGGTGGAGCGGCGAGTAGGCGAGGAGCACGGGAAAGTCGTCCGCGTTTTCGGCGGAGCCGTAGTCGCTGGTCCAGGCCCAGCCGATGGTGAAGCGGTGAAAGCGCAGCATGTCGAGCACGCCGACCGAGGGCAGCGCGGCGCCAAACAGCTCCGGGCGCTGCGTCAGGCACGCGCCGACGAGTAGGCCGCCGTTGCTGCCGCCTTGGATCGCGAGCTTTTCGCGCGCGGCGTATTTCTTCGCCACGAGCCACTCGGCGGCGGCGATGAAGTCGTCGAAGACATTCTGTTTGCGCGCCTTCACGCCGGCCTGGTGCCAGGCGATGCCGTATTCGCCGCCGCCGCGCAGGTTCGGCATGGCGAAGACGCCGCCCATTTCCATCCACACGAGGGCGGTGACGCTGAAGGCGGGCGTGAGGCTGATATTGAATCCGCCGTAACCGTAGAGCAGCGCGGGCGCGGTGCCATCGAGCGCCAGCCCGCGCCGATGCGTGATGAACATCGGGATGCGCGTGCCATCTTTGCTGGGGAAAAAAACCTGCTTCGTCTCGTAGTCGGCGGGTTTGAAATCCACGCGCGGCTCGCGGAAGACGCTGCTCTTTCCCGTGGCGAGATCGAGGCGGTAGATGGTGCCTGGCGTGGTGAAACTGGTGAACGCATAAAACGTCTCGGCGTGGTCGCGCTTTCCGCCAAAACCCTCGGCGGTGCCCAGCCCCGGCAGCGTGATTTCCCAATTTGGCGCGGCGGCTTTCCCGTCCCACGTGAACGTGCGCACGAGGCTGTGCGCGTCGCGCAGGTAGTTGCAGACGAACTGTCCGCCCACGAGGTTCGCGCTCTTGAGCGGCTCGCCGGCCTGCGCGATGATCTCGCGCCAGTGGGCGCGTTCCGGTTGGCGCACGTCGATGGCGACGACGCGGCTGCGCGGCGCATCGAGGTCCGTTTCGAAAAAGAAAAGCGGCCCGTCGTTGTCGATGAAACTGAACGCGGCGTCGAAGGCGGGGATGAGTTCGACGACCGGCGACTGCGGCTCGGCGAGGTCCCGGTAAAAGACGAGGTTCTTCGTGTCCGTGCCTTTGCTCACAGGGATGACGAGGTAGCGCCCGTCGTCCGTGACGGCGCCGCCGAAGCCCCAGTCGGCGTGATCGCGCCGCTCGTAGATCAGCGCGTCGTCGGCCTGCTTCGTGCCGAGTTTGTGGAAGTAGAGTTTCTGAAACTCGTTCACGCCCTTCTTTTCCTCACCCGCGCGGGGCGCGGCATAGCGGCTGTAGAAAAAGCCGCTGCCATCCTTCTTCCACGACGCCCCAGAGAATTTCACCCACTCGACCACGTCCGGGCGGTCCGCGCCCGTGGCGACCTCGCGCACGTGCCAGTCCTCCCAGTCCGAACCCGCACGCGAGAGGCCGTAGGCGAGCAGCGCGCCGTCGTCGCTCACGGCGTATCCGGCGAGCGAGACCGTGCCATCGGGCGAGAGCGTGTTCGGATCGAGCAGCACCCGCGGCTCCGCGCCCGGCGCGTCCGCCACGTAGAGCACGCGCTGATTTTGCAGCCCGCTATTGTGCAGAAAAAACAGCCACCCGCCCTGCTGGAACGGCACGCCGAAGCGCTCGTAATTCCACAGCTTCATCAACCGCTCCTTGATCCGCGCGCGCGCCGGGACGCCATCGAGAAACGCGGAAGTGATCTTGTTCTGCGCCGTCACCCACGCCTTCGTCTCGTCCGCGTTGTCATCCTCCAGCCAGCGAAACGGATCGGCGATCTTCGTGCCGTGGTAGTCGTCCACCTGGTCGGCGTGGCGGGCGGGCGGGTAGGTCAGTTTGGGTTCGGCGGCGGGCGTGGGCATGGGGAAAAGGAGGAGGGCGAAATGACGAATAACGAATGACCAATGACGAAAGAATGACGAAGCCCGAAGCCTGAAGCCGGCTGCGGACATCCGCCCATTCGTCACTCGGATTTCACTCGTCATTCCACATTCGTCATTTCCCCCACCGCTCAAAGCCTCCGCGCCAAAACATACCCCCGCCCCACCGCCGTCGGTTGGGTTTCCATCCACTCAAATCCCGCGCCGTCCAGATACCCGCGCATCTCCGCGAGCGAGTAGCATTTCCCCTCGGTGATGTTCATGAGCAGCGCCGAGTATTCCGCCACGTGGAGCGGGCCGGTCTTCTCGGCATTGATGAAAGCGTCGTGCACGATCAGCAGCCCGCCGGGAGCCAGCGCCGCGTGCGACTTCGCGAGCAACTCGCGCACGACCGGCTCATCCCAATCGTGCAGCACGTTCGAGAGCAAATGCGTGTCGAACCCCGCCGGCCACCCGCCCGCGAACATATCGCCCGCGAGGACCTCGACCCGCTCCGTGCAGCCCTGTTTCGCGATGCTCTCCCGCGCGATGCGGTCCACCGGCGGCTTTTCCAAAACCGCCGCCCGCAAGTGCGCGTGCCGCAGCACCAGCGCGCACGCGTAAATTCCCGAACCGCCCGCCACATCCAACAGCGCGCGCTGCCCGGCGAGGTCCACTTTGCGCGCCAGCGCCGGCCCGAGCAGCAGCCCGCGGCAATCCATCGCCGCCGTGAACGACTGCGCGAAATCCTCCCGCTCCATCGCCTGCGCCCAAGCCTGCGCGTCGTAGCTGCCCCAGTTCGCCGGCTTGCCCGTCCGCAGCACCCGCAGCATGTCCAGGGTCGGCGCGCGGTCCTTCATCGAGACGTAATACGGCGCGAGATTCCACGGCGAACCCGCGCTCAAATGCTCGCGCGACCGCAGCGTGCAGTGAAAGACGCCGCCGGCCTTGGTCGTCAGGCCCATCGCGGTGAAGAGCGTCATCATCACGTCCGCGGGCCGCGGGTGGATCTCGAACTGCACGCAGATCGCCCCCAGCGTCGCCGGATGCTCCGCCAGCCACGTGAAGAAATCCAAATGCGCCACCGCCGCCGCGAGCAGATCGACCGCGACAATGCCATCGCGCAGCCGGTAGAGCGGCAGCGGATCGGTGGCGGGTTCGGAAAGGAGGGGGTGGGGCATGGTGGGTGACGTTTTACCTCTGATGCGGAACGGGCGCTAGGACGAATATCCGGGCGCTCGGCAGGGGAGGGAGGTGAGGGGGCGGGCCTTGTGGCGGGGGTGGGCGGGAAGCGTCGTGGGCGTAAATTATTCTTTGCCACCGAGTGGGGGATACCAATACTGTCACGCTCCTTTTTCTGAAAATCTATCCCCTATGTTTCTCGCTGCATTTCTCACTGACTCGGGTCTGGCTCTCTCCATGGTTTGCGCGGCGGTCGGCCTCGGTTACGCGTTCTATTTGATCAAGACGATCATGGCGTCGCCAGCGGGGAACGACCGGATGAAGCAAATCGCCGGAGCCATCGAGGAAGGCGCGAAGGCCTACCTCGGGCGGCAGGTGCGGTCGATCACGGTGGTCGCGGTGGTGGTCGCGGTGCTGGTCGCGTGGTTCAAGGACATGCCGACGGCGGTCGGCTTCGTGCTCGGCGCGGTGTGCTCGTTGGCGGCGGGTTTCATCGGCATGCGGCTGGCGGTGCTGGCCAATGTGCGGACGGCCCAGGGCGCGACCGTGAATCGGAAGACCGCGATGAAAGCGGCTTTCAACGGCGGCGCGGTGACGGGCCTGCTCGTGGTCGGACTGGCCCTGCTCTCGGTGGGTGCGTTTTGGGTGGTGATGAGCAAAATCAACCCCGACAAGGCGCTCTCCTCGCTCGTGGGCGTGGCGCTCGGCGCGTCGCTGATCTCAGTTTTCGCGCGGCTCGGCGGCGGCATTTATACGAAAGCGGCGGACGTGGGTGCGGACCTCGTGGGCAAGGTGGAGTCGAACCTCGATGAAGACGATCCCCGCAACCCCGCGACCATCGCGGACAACGTGGGCGACAACGTGGGCGACTGCGCCGGCATGGCGGCGGA